>NZ_JAXVAE010000087.1:0-24362 GCF_037460745.1 Hallella sp.
TTAAATATCAAATATATAACTATAGTTAAGCGATTAATATCGCATCACTAGTATAGGTCAACATCTAATGAATCACTTGGATTGAAACCCCAAGAACACGGTTGCGCAAACACAAAAACAACCTACTCCCACCCGAAAGGCTCCTTGCAAAAACCAAGGTTGCCTGCGCGAGTAGCTTTGTTCGCTCGCACAGGCAACCTACACTTGTAACATATGCATACAAAAACCGCCCCGGGCTGAGCCCGAGGCGGTGTCTCTCAATTTTCAGTTCGTGCTAAAGCTTACTGAGCAACAGTTGTGTCAACAGCAGCAGTGTCAACAGCAGCGGTGTCAACAGTGTCAACTGCAGTGGTGTCAACTGAATCCTGAGCAGGAGCAGCAGACTCATTCTTATTACCACAAGATGCGAAAGAGATAGCGGCGATAGCCACGAACATCAAAACTAATTTCTTCATTTTCTTTGCTTTTTAAAATCTGTAAAACGATCTATGTTTATTAAAACGCTGCAAAGATAAGGCTTTTTTCAATACCACGACAAACTTTTAGCAACTTTTTTTTAGGTCCTTTCTGTAACTTTTTTATAACCAACTGATATTCAACGTTTTGCAGACTGTTAACAGAGGTTAAATATTTTGTGTCCCTTAACAGAAGCCAAAATATGGTACTTTTTAGGCAAAAATGTCGATGGAAAAGCGTAACTTTGCATACCTATTATAAATAAGGAAAGAAAGACGAGCACGCATGATAGACACAAGCGCTTTTCAAGGCAAGAAGGCAGCCTACTACACCTTAGGTTGCAAACTGAACTTCTCTGAGACTTCCACGTTCGGCAAGACGTTGGCCGACATGGGTGTGATAACCGCCGCAAAGGGCGAGCAGGCCGACATCTGCCTGATCAACACCTGTTCGGTGACCGAGGTGGCCGACCACAAATGCAGACAGGCCATCCATCGCATGGTGCGCCAGAACCCCGGAGCTTTCGTGGTGGTAACTGGTTGCTACGCACAGCTCGAGGGCGAGACCGTCAGCCAGATTCCTGGCGTCGACCTGGTGCTGGGATCCAACGAGAAAGCCAACCTCATCCAATATCTCTCCGACGCGTGGTCGCAGCCCCACGAGGGCCATCTTCACCAACACCACACGGTGAAAACCAAGGACATCAAGACCTTCCAACCCTCGTGTTCCCGTGGCAACCGCACACGTTATTTCTTAAAGGTGCAAGACGGCTGCAACTATTTCTGCACCTATTGCACCATTCCCTTTGCCCGCGGTCTGTCGCGCAACCCAACCATCGCCTCTCTCGTGGAGCAAGCCCAACAAGCCGCCGCAGAGGGCGGCAAGGAGATCGTGCTCACGGGTGTGAACATCGGCGACTTCGGGCGCACCACCCATGAGCAGTTTATCGACCTGGTGAAAGCCTTGGATCAGGTGGAAGGCATTGAGCGTTTCCGCATCAGCAGCCTGGAGCCCGACCTCATGAGCGATGAGCTCATCGACTATTGCGCCCACAGCAGAGCCTTCATGCCCCACTTTCATGTGCCCCTTCAGAGTGGCAGCGACGAGGTGTTGAAGCTCATGCACCGCAGGTATGACACCCAGCTTTTCGCACATAAGATTCACCTTATTAAAGAGAAGATGCCCCATGCGTTCATCGGCGTAGATGTGATGGTAGGTTGCCGTGGCGAACTTCCCGAGTGTTTCGAGGCTTGCTACGAGTTTCTCAAGGGCCTTCCCGTTACCCAGCTGCACGTGTTTCCCTACTCCGAGCGTCCCGGCACTGCCGCCCTGCGCATTCCTTACGTGGTGGACGATAAGGAGAAGAAGCGCCGAGCCCACCAACTGCTGGTGCTGTCCGACGAGAAGACGCAGGCCTTCTACGCCGAGCAAATAGGCCAGGAGGCCGATGTGCTCTTCGAAAAGGCAGCACGCGGAAAGGCCATGCACGGCTTCACGGAGAACTATGTACGCGTGGAGTTGCCCGCCTCACAAGCACGAGAGGAATACGACAACCAAATCATTCGGGTGAAACTGGGCGACTTCAACCACGACAAGACAGCTCTGAAAGCCGAGATCATCGGCTAAACGACAGGCGTTTCACACAAACATACACAACAAACAACATTGAAAAAATGAACGTAGCAATCGTCATATTGAACTGGAACGGCAGCAAGATGATGCGCCAATACCTGCCCACCGTTATGAAATACTCGCGCAGCGACGCAGAAATTTGGGTGGCCGACAATGCCTCTTCCGACGACTCCATGCAGATGCTGGAACGCGATTTCCCACAGGTGAAACGATTGCAGCTCGACAAGAACTACGGTTTTGCGGAAGGATACAACCGTGCCTTGCGACAGATCGAGACCGACTATTACGTGTTGCTCAACTCCGATGTGGAGGTGACCCACGGCTGGTTGACGCCGCTCATCGAGTTTATGGACACCCACGCTGACGTGGCTGCCTGCCAACCCAAGTTGCTTTCGGTATTCGACAAGGACCGCTTTGAGTACGCTGGCGCCTCGGGCGGCTTCATCGACCGCTACGGCTACCCTTTCTGCCGTGGACGAATCTTCGACGACGTGGAAGCCGACGATGGACAATACGACTACTCCACCGATGTGTTCTGGGCTACAGGAGCGTGCCTTATGATTCGCTCGAAGGACTATTGGAAGGTCAACGGATTGGACGGTCGCTTCTTTGCACACAACGAGGAGATCGACCTATGCTGGCGATTGCGCCAACAGGGCCGACGCATCGTCTGCCTTCCCGAGAGCGTTGTTTACCACGTGGGTGGTGGAACGCTGCCCAAGGGCAACCCCATGAAGACGTTCCTCAACTTCAGAAACAACCTGACCATGCTCTATAAGAACCTGCCCGACGACGAGTTGGCGCACGTCATGCGGGTGAGATGGGCGCTCGATTACATAGCCGCCTTCGAAACATTGCTGGTCAACCGCAACTGGGGCGACTTCAAAGCCATCTTCAAAGCGCGCCGCGCCTTCAACCAATGGAAGCATCAGTTCGACAAGGATCGTGAGGAAATACGAGCCAAACGCGTCCTCGACCCTGTGCCCGAACGCATGAACCTCAGCATTCTCTGGCAGTATTATGCCAAAGGATGCAAGAAGTTCTCACAACTGAAAAGCGGCAAATAAGCATAGGGCGCAAACGGATAGTCAGATAAGCTCATAGCCATTGTCCGACGAATGATCCCAGATGGTCTGACGAGAGCCAACAGATCGTCAGACGAGGACTGACCAACCATCAGTAGTGCGCTCCCAAAGGCTTCTCTGAGAACAGGGCGATGATTTGATGAGAGATGCAGAAGGCTCCTCTGAGAACAGGGCGATGATTTGATGGAAACACACAAAACTTCGGTTGAAAGCATCTAAAAAAAACGCTTGTCATCTATCATGACAAGCGGCTTTTTCATGCTTATAGGGCGACGAGTCGCCAAACATCATTATGTTATTTGCCTAAGAGCTGATCGAGATAGGTGTAGAAGTCCTCACTCTCACCCACGACGACCTTGCTGATTTTTCCCTCAGCGTCGATCACAATCTTGGTGGGGAAACCACTGATGCCATAGAGAACGGTCACGTCGGGGTTACCCTCGTTGCGCACATGAAGCCAAGGCAACTCATGCTTCTTCACAGCGTCGCGCCACTTCTGCTCCGTGTCGTTGCAATCGATGCCCAGGATCTCGAGCTTGCCCTTATACTTGGCGTAGTACTCCTTCATCTTCGGCATACCCTTGATGCACCATCCGCACCATGAGCCCCAGAAGTCGAGCACCACCACTTTGCCCTTCAGGCTGCTCAGGCTGATGTTCTTTCCATCGATGCTCTTGAGCGTAAAGTCGGGTGCCACATTGCCCTCGACAGTGTTCTTCTTGGCAGCCTCACGCTCGAGCGCCTTCTGAGCGTAATCGGCGAAATGATCAATCAAACCCTTCATACGGCCCTCACGAACGGCGGGCGACAAGGCGGCGAGCACATCTTTGTAGTTTTCCACGTCCACATTATCCAGCATCGACACGCAAGCCTCCATGTCGGGATGAGCCTTGATGTACTTCAGCGTAGCGTCGGAGAGGTTGGCCTTCAACTCATCGTAAGCCTTATTGATCACCTTTTCGAGCGAGTCGGGATTGGCGCCCTGCTCCATCTTGGCACTATAGTCGCGCTGCAGGTTCTTCACACCCTCCTCAAACGAAGCCGAAACCTTGCGGCACTGCTCAAAATCCTTGTAGAAGGCGCTGCCATCAACCTGGTAGTTGCTGAACGAGCCCGTAACCTTCAGGTTCTCGCCAGGCACTGCCATCAGCTCCGCATAAGCAGCCATCGGTTGCTGACCGTCCTTCATCGGGTGGCGAACCAGCAACACAAGGGGTGCGGGTTCCTTCACATCCATGTGGAAATCGAACGCTCCATCCTTGCCTACAACCTTCATCGTTTGGTCGACACTGTTGTTAAGGTAGGTCATGGCAATGAGGGTGTCGTTTCCAACATCACTCAGATTGCCAGACACATGGAGGTCGTCGGCCATCATGCAGGCGCTCAACGACAGGCAGGAAACTGCCAACATGAATCGTTTCATCATCATAATCATATTTTTATTGTTAAAGTTTTACGAGTTGTTCTGTATCGTTTGCCCATGCCGGAAGCATCTCCCCACCATCGGGCTTGCGCCGTTCGTTCGGCCTACTTGTCCATCAAGGCTGTGTAGATGCGTTCAAACACTTGTTGGAGACGTGGCTTGTCGACAATGATCTCGCGCAAGTTCTTAATGCGTTTCTCATTGGGCGAGTTTGGAATCCACAGCTTGATGTAACCATTGGAGCTGTATTTCTCCTCCATGTGACTGTCAAAGCGTTTCCACTGCCCCATCTTGTCGAGCTCGGGGTAGTTCTCCAGGCCATACTCAATGGCCCTGGCAAAGACCGTCTCAGCATCCAAGTCGCGGTCGGCTTCGGCAACAATCATTCCATAGATGCTGCGTGGGGCGTGCGACGCCGATGCGCGATGATCCTCCACCGCCTCCTTCATGATCCTTATTTGCTCGGCCGAAAACCATCTGCGCAGGCGCATGTCGGCAGCCAACATCTTACCTCCCGTAAGGTGATGGATGGCTCGCGGCCCCTCCATGCCCAAATCGTGGTAAGCAGCAATGACATAAACCATATTGATGTCGGCGCCTGTCGACGCCACAAGTTCCAACGCATTCTTGATGACGCGCTGCACATGCACCATGCCGTGGCTATGGCCAAACTGATTGTATCGCGGCAGAATCTCCCGCTCCACAAAGCCCATGATCTCGAGGTTGACGTGTTGTTGCATAAGTTAAAGTATTTGTCCGACAAACAATATCTGCGCTGCTGTGACCAAGCCAAAAACAAACAGGTTGCGGGCTGTCATGCCCAGCACGGCGTTGAGCTCCCTGCCCTTGCCTATGGCCACCATCTTACGGGCCGTCGTATCATGCATGATGAGGTAAACAGCAGCAAGAGCCACGAAGGCCACCACCTTCCAAAGGGGTGCGTCCTCGCCCAGGATGAGGGTCTGGAAAATCCATAATTCCGCACAATACGGCATGTAACGATAAACCAAAGCCGTGGCTCGTTCGCCCAACCTAACGGCCAACGTTATCTTTCCACAAGCCTTATCGTTGTCGCGATCGCGGTAATTGTTGACCAATAGCAGCGTGTCGATGACCATTCCACAAGCTATGGCAATACACAGGACACTGAGGTTGAACGCCTGATGCCCTGCAGGCACAATGACAAACCACGTGAAATAGACCGGCACCAGACCGAAGAACACCACGACGAGCACATCGCCCAATCCCTTGGAGGCAAAAAACGTGGTGTAGAGAAAGGCGAACACCACACACAGGGCGCCCACCCCCACCAGGTTCCAGCCCCCGTAAGCGATGAGCGGCAAGCCCAGCACGCAGGCCGAAACCGATGTGATGGCCAATGCCCAGCGCATGGCAGGCAGCGTGATCCATCCCTCGGCACACGCCCGTTTGGGTCCCAAGCGGGTCTCGCGATCGTCGTTTCCACGCACGAAGTCGAAGTAATCGTTGATCAGATTGGAGTCGATCTGCATCAGCCAAGCGAACAACAGGCACAAGAGGGCTGGCACAACCTGAAACTCCCGCCACCCTACCGTCTTGAGGGCCAGTGCAAACCCGATGATGACGGGCACGGCAGCAGCCGACAGAGTCTTGGGCCTCGCGGCAAGCAGCCAAGCCTTCATGCTGTTGGTCTGAATGGTATCGTTTTCTGAAATCATAGTTTCCAATTATTAAAAGGGCAGCATCGCGCCAGCCAATCGCCTCAACCGCCAATCGCCCAAAGGCCTCAAGCAACAGGAATATGACAGGGCGATTCACTTAGAATGTCTCTGTCGCCCTACGCCTCAAGTCCAACAGCCTCAGCCAAACGGCTAACCCCACCAAGTTGCGCAACCGGAAGCATATTTCCTTCGGGCCGCCCTGAGGTTAGTTGAAGAAGTTCCAGCTCACGCCAAATCGGAACACACGTCCGTTGAGCGGATAGTGGGGAGCGAAGAAATAGCCACCACTGCTGGCGTTAACATGACTCATCATGGCGAAGAACCGCGTGTGCTTCAGGTGGAAATTGGCGTAAACGTTCACCAGAGGATAGTTGCCTATCTCCGTCTTCACATCATTGGCCTGCACCGCATACTGTCCGATGGCCGGCACATAGTCGGGCGCCTTATACTTGGTGAAATAGCGCACATCGGCTCCGAAATCGCATTTCAACACATGCGCAATCTTGAATCGCAGATAAAGGTTGGTGTAAACGTTGACCAGCGGCAACGGCAGCGCATCCTCGTTGGTCGATTTCTGCACCGTGGCCACCGTCTCCCAGTTGAGCGGTCCGAGCGTAAAGTCCTGCTTCAGCTCAGCGGTAAACACCGAGATGGGGTCGCCCGCCTGTCGCACCTCCACGGCGTTGGCCAAGCGTCCGGCGTCCGACGTGGTGTAGGTCGTGGCGAAATACGTGTAGTTTTTCATCTCGTCAAACGCCACGCGGAGCGTGGTGCGGGTCTTTTGGTATCTCAACACACCCTGCACACGGAAATGATCCACCATCGACAGGTCGTCGTCGTCCCACCAGAAATGGCGTCCTTGATAGTGGCGATAGTAGAACGAAGGCTTCTCATGGTGGTAGAAACCCGACGCGGCAAGCGTCATGGTATCCTTCCACAACGGGAAATTGACATCGATGCCACCATCCACATGAATCTCACCGGCGTTGACACCCGCCACGCCCAACTCGCCCGTGACGTTGTAATGCAGCGTCCTGCCCTGCGCCTTGATGAGCTGTGCGCCCACGCTCAGGGCGTTCTCGTTCCACGAGCGCATCGCCAAGGAGTCGGGCAAGGTGAAGTGGCGCAACTCATGGGTTCCGAAGAGCTTCAGTCCGGCCTTCGCCCACTTGTTGAATCCCTCCAACATCGAGATGGCAAACGTGTTGCGAAGACTCCAATGGGTGGTCTTGTCGTAGATGGAATCGCCCGTCAGCTTCTCTGCGACGTTATAGCGATGGAGATAATAATCGGCCGGCGTCTGATACGCCTCATAGATGCGACGATAGTTGTTGAAGTCGAGCGTGTGGATGAAACTGGTGACAGGCACATACTCATCCTTGAGCCACGAGGTATCCACCTTGGCCTCTTGGGTCTTCGCCAACAGGCTGTCGGCAGCCGCCTTGCCATTGACCGCCAGTCGGTTGGGCGCCTGCAGGCCACCCTCCAGACTGTCATTGGCCAAACTGTCGCGCTTTGCCCTCACGCCGATCTTGGCGTTGTCGGGGCGTCCAGCAAACGTTGCGGGCGCCTTCACGTCGTCCTCATCCACATCTTTGCCTTCCTGACGCGCCTTCCTGGCAGCCTCCGCCTTGGCGCGACGCTGCTTGGCCTCAAGCTGCGAAGCCATGGCAAACTTGCGCGCGGCAATCTCTTCGGCCGTCATGGGCACCTTGTGCTTGAAGCCCACGCTATAGCGCTGGGTGAAGAAGATGTGCTGGTTGTCGTTGCGGTTCCAGTTGCGCGCGAGCATGGTGGGTATCTCCGAGGTGTTAAACGACTCGTTGAACGACTCGGGATGGGTGATGTAGTTATCATTGGTGATACCACCATTCTCGGTTACCTTCTGATGGTTGGTCGACATCAGCAGGTGCGCCTGATAGCGGTCGCCCAGGTAGGAGCCATACATGGTATAGTCGAAATGGGAGGTCGACTGGCTGTCGTAATAGCCACGACCATAGAGATAATCGAACTTAAAGCCCACGCCCAGGCGCTTGCCCGCATTCACACCAAACTTCGCGGTGAAATGGTCCTCACCATTGGTGCGGTCGCCACAGTTGTTGTAAGTGAGGTTGGTGAAGGGCGAGAGGGTGTTGGTGAAATGGAAATCGCTCACTGGCGTGATGAAATAATCGTAGGGGTCGGTAAACAAGAACTGTGAACCGACCTGCCGATCAACGAACACACGGGCCTGACGGGGCGCCCCCAGGTTGCCCGTGGTGTTATATTCGCCACGAAGACCCGAGGTAAAAATGGTGTTCATATACATGTGCGACAGCGTGTCGAGCTGTGCCGCCTTGCGATCGCCAAAGCGCGAGTCGACCGTCCACACATAGATGCCCTTGGGTATTTCCTTGTGCGACGAGGTGGAGTCGGCACGGTTGCGACGGTCGTTGGCCGTGGCTACGTTGCCATTGGGGTCCATCGAGTTGTAATCGTTCGTCCGGACGCGCGGCACCTGAGCGGACGCCTGCACCACGGCCAGCCACAAAAACAAAACGGAGCAAAGGTATTTCTTCATCGAAACATTATTCGTATGGCGCTCTCCACAAGTTTGAAGACCACCGCAACCATGATGATGATGGCGCCCACTATCTGGTCGGACCAATAGTAAACAGCCCCACCGACAATCGCCAGGAGCATGAAAATGACGTTCAACACATTGCGCAGGCGCAAATGATTGTTCTTGGGAGCGTCCTCGCCCCGGCGTCTATGTTGCAAAGATTCGTTCTCTACATTCATGAATATCTGGAGCGCTGTTATTAGTAGTTAACACCCAAAGCCTTGCACACGCGACCGAAGATATTGTCCTTACGGTCGATGGTCTTGCAGCGGAACTTACCGCTGTACTTAGACAACTTGTTGCCTTTCTTGTTGAGCGCCCACTCGTCGGTGATCCACTCCTCGGCCTTTGTCTCCATGCCCTTGGTGTCGGTGCGGTCCATCTCATACAGATAGCCCATGCGCTCCATGGTGAGGTGCAGGTGGCCGTCGCTCACCTTGGCGATGAGCTGATAGTTGAACAGCGTCTGGTCGAGCGAGAGGGCGCTCTTGCGGAACACCAACCACTCCGACAGGCGTGCGCCAACAGTGTGCGAGGCCTTGTCGTCTACGGCGACCTTGCTCATCTCCTTCACCTGGTTGGGCTCAGCCACCACCTCGGCCAACACGCCACGCACCTTATCGTATATCTGGTCGGCGCTCATGCCCGGCACGTCCTTGTCGAGTGTGAACACCACATTGCCATTCACCACAGGCACGGCTCCGGCAAGATACTTGGCGTCGATCACCTTCGTCGTCTTCTCGAAGAGCGATGTTCTCTCGGTGGTTTCGGTCTTTGTTTGCTTGTCCTTGTTCTGCGGAGCCTCCCAGGTGTTTTGAGCCATGCCCATCATGGGGAAGATCAGCATCATGGCAAAGATTATTTTCTTCATTTCGATCCTAAGTTAATTAATTATAGAAAGCAAAGTTAATAAATAATGTGCCATAACAGGAAAGGGCACGTTACTTTTAACGTTTATTTTAACTCCAACTGTTTTTCCAGTCTTACGATCTCGTCGCGGTATTGCGCAGCCTGCAGGAAGTCGAGGTTCTTGGCGGCTTGTTCCATCAGTGCCTTGGTGTTGTCGATGCTCTTTTGGAGCTCGTCGCGTGTCATGTGGAGCACAATGGGGTCGGCGGCGAAGGCTCCTGGCTGCATGTCGACAGGTGCGTAAGCCTGGGCACCGCGTGGCGCCTCGTAAGCGTCGCCGCTGGCGGTGGGCAGCACACCCTTGATGTCCTTCACAATCTGCTTCGGCGTGATGTGGTGATCCTCGTTGTATTTCAGCTGGATGGAGCGGCGGCGGGCGGTCTCGTCGATGGTGCGCCGCATGCTATCGGTGATGGTGTCGGCATACATGATGACCTTTCCGTTCACGTTTCGTGCGGCGCGCCCCGCCGTCTGCGTCAGGCTGCGGTGGCTACGCAAGAATCCTTCCTTGTCGGCATCGAGAATGGCCACGAGCGACACCTCGGGCAGGTCGAGTCCCTCGCGCAGCAGGTTGACACCCACCAACACATCGAACAGGCCGGCGCGCAGGTCGTTCATGATCTTCACACGGTCGAGCGTGGCCACATCGCTGTGGATATAGTTGGCCTTCACGCCATGGTCGAGCAAAAACTCGGTGAGCTCCTCGGCCATACGCTTGGTGAGCGTGGTGACCAGCACGCGCTCGCCACGGTGGCTACGCGTCAGTATCTCGTCCAAGAGGTCGTCGATCTGGTTCTCCGACGGGCGCACCTCAATCTCGGGGTCGAGCAGTCCGGTGGGGCGGATGAGCTGCTCCACCACAACACCCTCGGCCTCCTGCAACTCGTAGTCGGCTGGCGTGGCCGACACGTAGATCACCTGATGGATCATGTCGTGAAACTCCTCGAAGCGCAATGGGCGGTTGTCGAAGGCCGCAGGCAAGCGGAAACCATACTCCACAAGGTTCTGCTTGCGGGCGCGATCGCCACCATACATGGCATTGATCTGTGGCACGCTGACGTGGCTCTCGTCGATGACCAACAAGAAATCCTTGGGGAAGAAATCGAGCAAGCAATAGGGGCGTTGGCCGGGTTCGCGCCCGTCGAAATAGCGCGAGTAGTTCTCAATGCCCGAGCAGTGGCCCAGCTCCTTGATCATCTCCATGTCATACTCCACGCGCTCCTTGATGCGCTGGGCCTTGATGCCATCGCCCAACTCCTTGAAGTAGTCGACCTGTCGCACCAAGTCGTCCTGTATCCTACTGATGGCGCTCTCGGTTTGCTCCTTGCTCGTCACAAAGAGGTTGGCCGGATAAATCTGGTACTCGTCGAAACGCTGCAACGTGCGCAGGGTGAGCGCGTCGCACTCCTCGATGGCGTCGACCTCATCGTCCCACCAACTGATGCGCAGCACGTTGTCGCTGTAGGCCATGGCCACCAGCACCGTGTCGCCCTTGACGGAGAAATTGCCTCGTTGCAGGTCGATGTCGTTGCGCACATAGAGCGAGTTGACCAACTTGCGGAGAAACTCATTGCGGTCGAGCTGTTGGCCGCGCCGGATGGTCACCACGTTCTCCTGCATCGACATGGGTGCGCCCATACCATAGATGCACGACACTGACGACACGACGACGACGTCCTTTCGGCCCGACAGCAAGTGGCTCACGGCGGCCAGACGGAGCTTGTCGATCTCTTCGTTGATGGCGAGGTCTTTCTCGATATAGGTGTCGGTGGTGGGCAGATAAGCCTCGGGCTGATAGTAGTCGTAATACGACACGTAATAGTCGACGGCGTTATCGGGGAAGAAGCCGCGCATCTCCTCATAAAGCTGGGCGGCGAGCGTCTTGTTATGACTCAATATCAGCGTGGGCTTGTTGACATTGGCAATGACATTGGCCACCGTGAACGTCTTACCCGAACCGGTCACACCAAGCAACACCTGGGCCGGGTCGCCTTGGCGTATGCCGTCGGTGAGCTGCCTGATGGCTTGGGGCTGGTCGCCCGTGGGCTTGAACTTTGATGTCAGTTTGAAATCCATGAATATGCAAATTTACGAAATTCCCACGAACCACGATGGCTTATCGGCCATTATTTGCATTTTTGTTTCAAACAAACGGGTGCGAGGCGATGGGCGGGAATCATGCTGGAGGTCCCATCAGCGCGCACCCTTCCGAGCGGCAAATGCCCCGCCCCATGGTCGGCAAAGGCGGAGCAATGGCATAGCGTGTAAGGTTTTTTGGTTAAAAAGTTGTATTGGGATTTTGCGTAAAATAGAGTACGAAAACGCCCTTTTTGCGAGATCGGGGCGCCCCCAAAAAACATCGGGCGCACCATTAGGCATGTTTCGAGTTGCGTCCGGGCATGTTTTGCACTTCGATCGGGCATGTTCCGAGGCTCGAAAGACCATGTATCGCACCTCGATTAGGCATGTTTTATGGCGTTCATTGTCAACCGCGAAGCGTCAAAAGAGCCACCCGTTACGCAAGTAGCTGAATACAAGCCTGTTAGGAAAACACACCGAGAATCGCGTATTTGTGCCCAACTTTTCCGTCATGAAAAACAAACGTGTAGATTCCAATGTAGTTTGTCGTAATAATTTGAACCTAAACAGACATGGGCGACAAGGCGCTCACACGATGGCGGACAACAACACCTAATCGGCCAAAGGCATCGTTTTGGCAATAAAACGAGATTGTAGGAGGGAGGTGGAAGGATGGCCACAAGGGGCGCATAAGCACGTTTTTAACGGATACTAACAGTCGTTCAACCCATAATATGAAAGGAATTGTTTAATTTTGCAACATTAAGACCATTCGGTTTTGTCGCCACTCGCCGACTCACACAACCGAGAACACATCACATCATCCATCAAAACATGAAAAGAAAAAACAAAATAAAGGCGTTCGTAGGTCTCGTGCTGGGCCTAATCATATTGTCGTCGCTGGCCTTGGCGAAGCACGGCGCATGGATGGGGCACTACTTCCGAGAGAGGCACGAAGCCCAGCAAGCCGTGAACAACGACACCTTGCAGACCTTGGCCGACGGGTCGATGGTGGTCAACACAACGGGCCTGGGCGCCGACATCACGGGCTACGCGGGTAAGGTGCCGCTGAAGATAACCATCGCCAACGGTGTGGTTACCCACATTGAGGCCCTTCCCAACGATGAGACACCCGATTTCTTCAACCATGCCGCCTCGCTCTTCAACCAATGGAAGGGCAAGACGGTCGACGAGGCAGCGCACATGAAGGTCGACGCCGTGTCGGGCGCCACATTCTCCTCGCGCGCCATCATCGGAAACATGCAACGCGGATTGGCCTACGCCAAGCAGGCGCAAGCAGAGCCCAAGGCGCCCACATTCGACACCTCGGCCAAAAACCTCGTGGGCATCGTCGTGGTGCTCATGGCTGCCATCCTGCCGTTATTCATCAAAAACCGAACGTATCGCATCTGCCAAATGGCGCTCAACGTGGTGGTGCTGGGATTCTGGTGTGGCACGTTCCTGTCCTACGCCTCACTCATGGGCTATGCGGCCCACGGCATGGATGCGGTGGCCGTGGTCATCCCCGTCATTATGCTCATCACGGCGTTCATCTATCCGTTGCTGGGCAAGAAGTCGTACTATTGCACCAACGTGTGTCCGTTTGGGTCGCTGCAGCAGGTGGCGGCCACGTGTGTGAAGCATAAGATGAAGATCAAGCCTTCGGTGCTGCGCGCCCTCAACCGTTTCCGCCAAGTGCTCTGGGTGGCGCTGATGTTGCTGATATGGGGCGGCGTGTGGAGCGAATGGGTCGACTACGAGCCGTTCTCGGCCTTCATCTTCCAGTCGGCCTCGTGGGTGGTGATGGTCATCGCCGCCACATTCGTTCTGTTGTCGACGGTCGTCACACGTCCCTACTGCCGCTTTGTTTGTCCCATGGGAACGCTGCTGAAGATTAGCCAAGGAGGAAAATAAACGAGGCCAAGGAACTTAGCAAGCACCACATTGATGGTGCTTGGCTCTATCCTTGGCTCAAAAAGAATACAGAAGATATATGAAGCAGGCATACTTGACATACGCTCTTAACGCAGAAGGAAAGCTTGTGCATGTTGACAGTGTTCCTAACGGAAAGGCGTGTGGATGTATCTGTACCTACTGTGGTGAACCTCTTCAGGCAAAACAGGGAGCAAAGCGCAAGCATCACTTTTCTCATTTGTCAGGAACCGAATGCGAGGGTGCTTATGAGTCTATGCTTCATCTATTGGCAAAAGAAAAGATACAAGAGGCTTTTTACAATAACGCCTCCTTTTTCATAGAGTTTGCATATGCTTCATATTGCAATCAAGAGAAATGTATATTTCAGCCCCCATCAGAAAGATGCTGCGACTGGATAACTAAGAGATTTGATATCAAACAATGGTATGATACATGTGAACAAGAAATATCGTATGACAATATCAGAAGGCGAAGTGACTTGAAATTTTATTCAAAGCAGTTTCCTGAACGAAAACCTGTCTACATAGAATTCTGTGTCACTCATGCGAGCGATGAAGCTAAGTTGCATAGTGGAAACAAAATAATAGAAATTCTTATTGAAGATGAGGAAAGCATATTCTCTTTAATACAATCAGGGATTGTCGAGAAGACTATAGATGTTGGCGATGGATGGCAAGAAAAATTAGTTAAGTTAGTGGCGTTCTATGGCTTTAAGGTAGAAGACCATAATAATTCCTCTGTAAGTAAGGATGTTAAGATTACCAGATGCGTTTTTTATGAGTCTGGGAAAATATTTACTACTTCAGAATATTGCAATTGTAAGCATATTGAGAAAAGATATCCTCAAGCACTATGTGAAATAGTGTTCTCTGTTTCTAATTCTAGGTATGCTTATAGCCTTTGTTATCAAAAATATCATATTCGTAACTGCAACCTTTGTAGGAACTATGTGAAGGTCGCTCCATGGTACGACAAATCTTATAAGATGTGCAAAAGGTACAAACGGCTGCAACTCCCTTTCGAAGACTTTAAAAGTCCTGGTGCATTTGACACATCAAAGGCAAAAACATGTGCGTTTTACTATCTAGATAAGCCCGATTTAGATAAAAATGTTGAATATATCCTTCTTTGACCCTGTGGGCTGCTCACGCCTCTTGGCGTGAATAGTCCACAGGGTTTTAGGATGGGGTATTTCAAACCTTAAATTCGGTTTGTATCTCTTTAATCATTTCTTTAACTTCTCGGTCAATGCGGTTGAAGTTGTTGTAAAGAACACGTTCTTTGGCATCTTCTGATTCGAATTCGTAGAACTTTGGGAGAGGAAAATAACCGAAAGGAACGAAACCAAAGCAAAAGGATCGTTGCCAGCACACAAGAAACGCTGCCAACGCAAAAGGAGCCATGCCAACGGAGGTCGGATTCGACTCGTGGCATGGCTCCTTTGCATAAATCCCAAACGGTCGTTAGACCGATCATGACCGATTGGGATTATTAGCTTATTTCGCGCTCATTTCATTTAGCAGATACTCGAAATAGTTGACCGATTGAGCGGTGGTGTTGTGGTAATTGGGCTTGCCCGACTGGAAGGATCGCAGGGCGTCGTCGAGCTTCTTCACGCCGTCGGCGTTGCCTTCGCGTTGAAATTCCTCACGAAGGATGCGGTATTTCTCCACCTGTTGCACACCCTCGATGAAGCGTTCCCAACGCACGGAGCTGCGCGGACCGGGGTAGATAAGGTAGGTGTCGCCAGCTGGGAAGAGCTTAAACCTACTGTCTTGCAAGGGCTGGTCGGTCCAGTTCATCCACGACCAGTGCAAATAGCCCTCAAAGCCGTTGGCCTGACAGTACAGGGGCAGATAGGCGGCATCGGCGGGATCGTTGTAGGTCTCGATATTGGGGGTCAGGTCGGGACAGCAGGTATAGGTGGTCGAGAGCATGCCTTTGCTGCGACGAGAGGCCAGTTGCTCCTTGGTGAAACGCTCGGGATAACCCAAGCTATAGTCGGTAATCACGTCGAACAACTCCTTATGGGGCACGCCAGCCAGCGCCATGCGGAAATCGGGAACCACCTCACGCAGCAGGTTGTAGGCGCGCATCATGTCGTCCAACCCTCGCTCGTCCATGGCGATACGGGTCTTGTGGAACCATCCTTTCTTCTTCAGGTGCTGCGCAAAACTCTTGAGGAAGGGCGTCCAAAGGGCACGATAGGCCGAATCGGAGGTGCCTGTCTTCAGCGCCACGTCGCGCTTCAGAGCCTCGTCGTAGTAGGTGAACGTCATGTCCCAAGGTATCATCGAGTAGCAATTGATTTGCTGGTTGATGCCGCAACTATCGCACAACGCCACATAACGGTCGAACACCGAATAGTCGTAACGCCACTTGCCGTTCTTGCGGCGCGTGGTCTTGATCATCGCGTCAAACTTATCGTTGCTCTGCACGCCCCACGGCTCATAGAACAAGATGGCGGTAACCACCTTCTGCCCACCACGTGCCAAGAGTTGCAGATAGGGTTTGAGGCGCTCGAAATGCTGCGGGCTCCAACGCTTCAGGCCATCATAGCGCGACACGCTATAAGGCTGTTGCCAGAAGTCTACGTGGAAACGGTAATCGCAGGGACGAGGCAGGGTGCGGTCCACCACGTTGAGCGTCAGCGCCAAACGGCCCAGCTCCTGATGCGATTGGGCATCGCGAACGGCCAGATACAGTTTGTTCGCTCCGGCCTGTGCATTGCGCGGCACCTGGATCGACACCCAAACGGGTCGCGTGGTCATAGGAGCCAAGGCCCACGCGGTGTCCACGTCGATGATGTCGGGCACCAGATAGGTGGGCGTGTTCATCAGGTTGTCGCCACACCCACGCTTCTCGTCGCACAGCACATAGCGCACAAAGCGGGCCGTGGCCACGCTATCGGCTTGGCGGGTGGTGGCATCGGCCGACAACATCTCCAATCGGAGGGGTTGCGAACCGTTACGGGAGCTCAGCAAGGCCAAGGCCGAAACGGTCTCGCCACGCCAGCCCGTGAGACTGATCTCGGTGGTGGGAATGATACGGGGAACCGACGATTGGGCATAATGCACATCGCGTGAGGCCCAACTCAACACAAAGGGTTTGTTGGCAGGAACCGTCGCCCATGAGGCGGGGTCGGTAGGCTCAACCTCGCCAAGGGGTTGGGCCATTGCGGGAATCGCCAAGAAGGCCATCAAGGCCAAAAGGATTTTACGCATAGGTTCAATGGATTATGATCGATTATTCTACTTCTGACTACTACACTTTTACGATGGTTTCTCACGATGACACGGCATGAGTAGCTTCATCGTTCGTGAGAACTCGCTCCGTCAGGCGCATCACGCTGCGCCTTCGTTTCTTGGAGGTCGTTCGGTCTTACGCCCTGTTCGGCGCAGCCGCCAGACGGGTTGGGGGCCAACCCATCGTCTGTTGCGGCTGCTCCGGTAGGCGGATTACGGACGATCACTCGTCCGGTTCGCTTTCGCCTTTGGAAAGGTCATTTGCGAATAAACTTCTTGTTTTTCTTCACCAAAACGCCATGCTGTGAGGTTGAGCGCTGACCGTTGAGGTTGTAAGTGCGCTCCGCGCGTGCGTCGGTCTGGCTGACGCCGTCGATGCCATCGACAACGCCTTGGAGCGGCATCGACACGGCACCACCCTCAACGATGGGCAGATTGCTGAACGAGGCGATGTAGGCCGAGTAATTGGCAAGGGTCGCATCGGCCAGGTTGTCCACCTTACGCCATTCATCATCCACAAGCACATAGGCACCTTCGCGCAGGCGTCCGTTCTTGAACACACCCGTAAGGAGACCGCCAGTGACAGGACGCGACACCAGACTCTTCCCTCCGAGGAAGGCGATATGCTTGCCTTCGTAACGGCACACGTAAGCCTTGCCTGCCTCCAGGGCGTTCACCGGGGTGAGGAAGAGTTGCGTACCGTCGGCCGATCGACCCGCTACGGCATAGACCTTCACACTATCCGACGGGATGGCGGCAAACGGAAGGCAGACCGTTGTCCACACATGGGTGCTGTCGACCACGCGCTGATAACCCGGCGTGTACCACAAACGGAACTTCGAGGCGAGCCACCATCCTTCGCGGTTGTCGCCATCATAGGCTCCCTCCAGGGCGCCATTCTTCGACGATTGGAATCCCACGGTGGCCGTTCCTGCGTCGCCCACATAGAGCGGCAAGGTGGAGAGCGTCTGCCAACGATCCTCATCGCTGATGCCGGGAATCTGCATACGGTCGAAGGTGAGCGTGGGCGAGGCCGTGCTATCGGTCTCCGTGCGCATCCAACAATGCTGGTCGGAGAGGCAATAATGTTGTGTGGTGGCGTCGGCCGTCAGGCGATAGAAGCCCATGGGAAGGCCCGAAAGATCCTGCGTCAGGGCCAGGGTGCGACCTGCCGCATTGGCCGTCGACACGTTCCACCATGCGTTCCAGCACTTGCGTCCACCAAATGTGTTGAGGCGTTGGTCGCCTCCCTTATAGGTTCCAGCCTCAACATTCCATCCGGTCGATGCGTCCAGGTTGGCGTTGGAGATGGATGTGGTTCGGTCTTGGGCGGGCAAGGCCTCGTCGACAGCCTGCTGCAAGCGGGCGCTGGCCTCAGCGAAGAACACCAAAGAGGTGGAGTTCTGTGCGTCGGCAACGGCCTGACGAACCTGCGACACACTGGGCAAGCCTATGGCTGCAATGGTGTTGGCCACAGTGAGGAGCGAGTCGAGCGAAGTGGCGTCGGCCACGGCGCGGCGTGCCTGGCCCAACAAGGCCGAGAGCGAAGCATAGGCGTCGGCATCGGTTGCGGTAACCTTCGACGCGGCTTCGGTGAGCAACTCATTGACGACGGGTTGCGTCTTGTTCCACTGCTTGAAGTCGGCGATGTCTTGTTTCATGCGTTCCACACCATCGGCATAGGCCTCCTCGGGGCTCTCAAAGAGCGGAGCGACGACAAACTTATCGAACTGGGCCGACTTGCCCAACCATCGATAGCTGAGCAGGAGCTGACTGTTGGCGCCACTGTTGAAGGTGGCCGACGCCTTGCTCCACACCGAAGCGGCAGGCAGCGAGAGGACGGTTGCGGTCTCTTGGGTGCCATCGACCGACAAGGCTGCGGTTTGATACTCGCCTCCATTGTTCTTGTGGAACACGCTGATATAATAAGGTGTGGATGCGGTCAACGCCACGGAGCGCTTCAAACTGGCACTCGACGCAGCGCCCTCATTCTTGAACGCTTGCAGATACGTGCCTCCATCTACACCTCCCAAGGGGTAAACCTCGAAGGCGGGCCAGGTAAGCGCGGTGCCGTCGCCGGCCGTCCAACCTGTCAAATCCTCAAGGAAGTCGCCATTGCTTACGATGTTTCCACCCAAATACAGGGTGCGACCGTCCTTCTCCACGGCACTACCCACACCATCGATGGGGCCGACCGATACGGGAGCGGAATAATGGTTGCGACCGAGATAGTCGACCGTGCGGATGCGATACGTGGCCGATTCCGTGCCTTGCAGCGTCAGGCTGAAGAGCGGATTGTCCTCCTGCGGCGTGCAAAGGGTCATGGTTTGCCACTGGCCATTGGCGTCCTTTCGCTCCACGATGACGCTATCCGAGAACTCCTCGTTGGGGTCTTTCCATCCCAAGAGCAAGCCCTCGGCGTTCCATGTGGCTTGTGTGAGGGTGGGATTCTTCATCGGCAGAGGCTTCGGCGTGTAACCGTAGCTTGAATTGTAGGCCATGTTGGATCGCTTGGCGGCATAGTATTCGCCCATCGGCGTGAGATAATTCTTCGACGCCAACGACGCGTCGCCCTTGTTATAGAGCTTTCTGCAATCTTGCACCTCATTGTATGCGGCATAGCGCTCAATCCATCCCGTCGACTCCAAGCCGTCGATGACGGGTGCGAAATGCTGCTTCTCAATGGCGTAGTTCTCTGCGTTGCCCTTGGTGTTGCTTCCGGGCCATCCGGTCCAGTTGGCTCCATAGTTCATCTCGGTAATCCAGATGGGACGGCCGGTACGCTCGTGAATGGCCTTGAGCGTATTCTGCCAAGCGCCCCAATCCTCATAATAATAGGCGTGAACGGCGATGAAGTCGCAGCGCCATCCGCGGGCGTCGATGGAGTCGATGAATGGATAGAGCCAACCATTGAGGTTGCTGGCCATGGCGGGAGAGCCCAATCGCTTACCCGTGGCCATCATCTCCTCCCAATGGGCGAGCACCTCCGACACCGAACTGACGGTCTCGCGCTCATCGGCGGTGTTGTCGGGCTCGTTATTGCCCAGGATGTTCGACGACGGGCCGTTGTTGCCCACGCTCTCAATGCTCGGCCATCCCTCGTGGTGGTGTTGGGTTACATACTCGCGATCATCCCACTCGTGCCATCCCGCATCCCAGTTGTAGCACCAAGTGGTGTTGAGCAATGCGTTGATGGTACTGTTGTTTCCAGCATAGCCTTTCTTCGTTACGTCGTTCCACTTCGACACGCGGATGGACGACACGTGGCGGTCGAGAATCTTCGATGTGGTGGGGAGGTTGATGCGGCGGTTGCTCTTGTCGGCAATGAACACGCGGCTATAGCCCTTGCCATCTTCCTTGGTGGCCAATGTAACCATGTATCCACGCTTGAGCTTGAAGCTTCGCATCTTGTTGTTGAAGATGTTATTCTTGAACGATCGACGCGTTCCCACGGTGAAATCGCTCTTCGACGAACCCGTGAGGTTGGTGTCGTCGTAAATGGTGAGGGGAACGACATAGCTGCCATACGGCACGATCATAGCCCCATTGCCATAGATGCGGATGGAGCAGTTGATGCCTTCCTCGGCGGCCTTGCCCCTGACTTTAACAAACGAAAGCCACGCATCGGCCGCGCTGGGCTTCATGCCGCTGAGGATGATGACGGCATCCTCATGGACGATGTCGACATTTCCCGATGCGGCAAAGGGTGTGGCGGAAGAAATAACGTAATCGACGGGGTTGTCAAGGGTGACATTGGTCGTCACCTGACTGACCGTCTTGCGACTGTTCACGGCAAAGTTGCCCTGTGAAGCGCCCTCGCGCAACAAGGTGAAGTTGCTGACGCTCATCCACAAATGGGGCTCGCGACCCGCTCCTTCAACGGTCACGGTCACGGGCGTTTCTTGCTTCAGTTCGAAGGGAAGGTAGCGCCATTGCCATCCATAGCCGTTGCCCTTATTGGCAAAACCAGCGCCATCGGTGGCGAGAAACGATGCCTTACCCTCGAGGTTGACGCCCATGCCGGTGTCGCCAGACGGGAAATCGGCCACCGAAGCCAATGTTTGGCCCTGGGCCGAAACGGTCAACGCCATGTCCATATCGCCCATGGCGTGGCGACCTGTGGCACGCAACACATATTTGCCGGCGGGCAACGTGATGGTCTGGCGCATCGACATGTTCCATGACTGGTTGCTCCAGCCTTCCTTCTGCTCGTAATAGGTCGACGAGGACGTGCCGTCCCAATGCTGTCCTTGGTTGGTGGTTACGTTGTTGTTGGTCCACGCTCCGAGTTCCATCTCAGCGCCATATTGCTTGCCAATCTGCACATACTCGGCCTGGACGAGTGCCTGTGCGGCCTGAAGCAGACGGGTGGCGGCCTCCTGATAGCCCGCCAGCGTAGCCTCGGGTGTGGCGGCAATGGCCTCGGCCAAGGCTTGTTTCTCTGTGGAGGTCAGATCGCCCAAGTCGACCGCACGACCATACACTTGCTGGGCCAAGGCCAAGGCTTGCTCGTATTCGTCGCGCGATTGCGAGGCATCCTTGCCGAGATAGGCGAGGCGGAAGTTGTCGGCCTTATAGAACGCGGTGGAGCGCAAGCCCAAGGCGATGGGCTCATCGGTGGCTTTCGAGAAGTAGAGCGTCTCTGTTTGCACAGCGTTGGCGTCGGCAACCGTCACCTGACGCACGCTATCGCCTGCGAAAAGGGCGAATTGCTTGCCTGCCGATCCCGTCACAGTGGCCTGCAGACGGTAGCGTCCGGCGGGCAAGCCGTTGACCTGTTGGGATAGGCTCTTATCGGTTGTGGCGGAGTTGTCCCAGGCGTTGAACACGCGGAGGCCGTCGAGCTTGTCGCCATAGACGGTGGTGAACGACCCTCCGTCGGCCTTGATCTCACTGCCATTGCTGGCCACAGTCCATCCATTGTAGCTGTAGGATGACCACGAGGTGCCGCCCCCTCCAGCCTCAAAGCTGGGGTTGGCGAGCATACCGGTAACGTCGAGTGGGAATGGCGTGGCGTCGGCTTGCGCCTCATCGTCGACGCGGTAGACGCGCATGTTGTCGAGGCAGATGTCGGAACGGCCATTGTTGACCAGCGATGCCTTCACCGAGATGGTGGCCACGCCCTCGTCATGGAGCGTGAAGAACGCGCCGATGGGTGTCCAGGGCGCCTTGGCCAGATAGGTGTCGGAACCGGGATTGCTGCTGCCATTGGCAAACGAATAGGCGCGACGTGCCTCGGCCGTTTGGCCCAGCGATTGGCCATCGGCACCCGTCACCACGATGTTCATCTTGGTTCCGTTGGTCGAATGGTTGTTGTTGTTGGAATAATCGGCTGCCTTATAGTCGACCACCACATAGTATTTGCCAGCCGAAAGTGTGCGAGTGGTGGTGGAGACGAGGGTTGAGAGATGGCCCCAACCCTTGCGATACCATAAGAAATAGGTGCCTTCGGAGGGTTGCACACCGCCCTTGCCATTGGTGAAACCGATCGCGGTGGTCGACGCATCGGCCACGGCCATGTTAGAGGTGCCCGTGGGCAAGGTCCAGCCATACGCCTCGGCGATGTCGGTGGCGGTGGTCAAGGGAGTGGCCTCGGCGCTCAACTCGAACGAGGGGTTGACAAGCGCCTCGGACGTAACATCTCGGTAGCCCTGGGCCCACGCCGGCATGCCAAAGCCACAAACGAGAAGGGCCAAGGCGGTCTGCCTCAAGCCGTGTTTGTTTAGTAATACCATTTTGAATAATTGGCGTTAAATGATTGTTTCCTGTAAGTTTGTCGTTAAATTCATCGCAAAGTTAGAAAAAAAGACGCACTTACACAAGCACAAGGGTACAATAAGACAACATTCAAGCCCTATTGTTCGTAAAACAGAAAGCGATGCGCCACCCAGTCCTTGGTTGGGTGGCGCATCGCGGCGTGCCGTCTGCTTAGAAACTGTACGAGAAGCCGAGCGACGTGTATTCCTTGAACATCCAGTAGCCGTGGTGGTCGTCGCGCTTGCGTGAGTCGTCGAATCGGGGATAGACGAAGAACTTGGCGGAGATGTATCGGTTAAACTGGAAACTGAAGGTGTTCTCAAACTCCATCTCTACACGCTCGTACGTGGTGTATCCATAGATACGTGAGCGCCAACTGATGTTGTCGCACATCCTCCACGTTACATCAACGGTGATCTGCGAACCGAAGTCGTTCAGGGTGTGGTGGCCCGCATCCACGCCGTAGCGTGTGGCCAAAGCCTTGCGGCCCACATACTTAAAGTTGTAGGCCAAGGGAGCGAGGTGAACGCTTCCGCGCATGCGGCCCTTCAACCAGTTGATGTTGTAGTCCATACCGATTGACACGTTCACGTTGAGCGGCGAGAGGAAATCGGAATACACATAATTGCTATTGGTGCCAAAGTTTCGCGCAAACTGAGTGGAGGCCAGCAACTGGAAGGTGTAGTACCAGCTCTTGGTGGCCTGCAAGCCCAACTTGCCCGTATAGCGCAACAGATCCTCGGAGGTCTTCAAACTATGGAGCGTGTCGCCTCGGGTGGTTTGGAAGCCCAGTTTCATCTCGAGCTTATTGTCCCATCTCACCTTCTGCTTGTTGTTGTAATTGGCGTTCAACGTGAGCGACGCCACCATCGAATAGTTGCTTTGTCCGCCCTTATACCAGTTGCTCGACACGTAGTTTTGGAAGAACTGCAGGTAGTGGTCGCCACCAAACGACCAAAAGTTGGGCTTCAACACGATGAGGTCCACATCGTTGGGCATGGCCTCCGCAGGCTTGGTTTCGGCCACCTCCACGGCGGGCTTGTCGGTGACGGTGGTGGGCGCCAGCACGGGGCCAGCCTTCTCCAACTGCTTTTGGGTGGCCGACACGAGATCGGGACGGTTGAGGTAGAGCAGCAACATCAGCTCGTCGACGGTCGTCAGGCTGTCGGTAAGCGAGAACGCCTTGTGCGGAACGTCTTTGTAAAATGTGGGGGGAAGGAACAAGGGTGCCACATCGGTGGCGGTGAGGCGTGGACGAACCCTCACGCTATCGGCGTAGATCGAGTCGGCATAATGGCGGAGGGAGTCGGAAAACTGCCTACTTACCTTGGCGGACGCCGACGCCGATTGGGTGATGGTGCGTGTGCGATGCTGGGCGTAGGTGGCCACGGTGAGCAACGAGAGCGCCAACGTTAAGAGGATATGTCGGGGTAAGGTGTGTGTCATAAGTTGGTTTTGGGGTAGGGGTTCATCAACTATTGTTGATTGCAAATTTAGATAAAATTTCCGAATTATAAGCCAGTTGGGATAAAAAACAGA
>NZ_JAXVAE010000088.1:0-2317 GCF_037460745.1 Hallella sp.
AAAGTTCGGGCTTTGTGATATTTTAAAAGAGGGTGTGAATTTTGACACACCCCCTCTTTCGTGTTTATGCGGTTCAGCGCCCATTCCCCATTCAATCGCTCAACATCCGAAACCGTTAAATCTATATACATTGTCGGAACGCTTTACTTTTCGTGAAGTTTCATTTCATCGATTTTTTAAATAAACATAATAAATTGGCCTTTTTTTGGTCGCTCAGCGTTCCCGGGCTATCTTTGCTGCCGTCTAAGAGAGGCGGCGCGGCCCCACCACCCACCACCCGCCTCGCCGACAGCGATACGGAAAAACACGCGTGAAACCCGACAACAGTACAAACATCATTAACCCTAAACTCATCACAATTATCATGGCAAACAACAACCCATGTACGGAACAAAACAACCAAGAGCGACCGCCGTTTAAGATGACCTACGAGCTGCAGGTCAACATGGAGGATCGCCTATTGCAACTCTTCAGCGCCGTGATCGACCTCGACGCCGCCGACCGCGAGTTTCCCATCTGGGGCGACACCACCAACCAACTCATGGAGGTGGCGTGGACCCTCTCGAAGATGCGACGCATCATCGACCACGACACGCACCGGCCCATGACCATGCACCGCATAGCTACGCTGCTCTGCCAGAACTTGCATCGGCGCATGCCAAGCAACATCTACAGCGTGGCGCGGCAGAGCCGCATGACGGGACGACCGCCCGTGGTGGAGTATTTCGCCCGCCTGTGGTATGAGGGCGGCGTGGACCCCAGCGTCTTCATACAGTGGCAGAAACCCGTCAGTTTTCCTCCCTTCAGAAGCTACCGTGGCGTATTCTAAACGCATCGCAACTTACCATTACTCTCAACATCAGGCATTAACAAAAACAATGACAGCATGAACACCGAATTTGAACAACAGCGGCAACGCATGGAGCGTCGCCAAAAGGCTCTGGCCCTTCTCGTGGCCGATGTGCGGCACCTTGTGGCCCAACCACCCGCCTCGGTGGAGTGGAAACGCACCAAGACCGACCTCGTGGAGATGATCTACCTGGCATGGGGCACCTACGAGCTAACCGACCCGTATGGCCGCCCCGCCACGCAGATTTGGCTGGCCAAGAGGGCCTTCAGCGCCGTGGGACTGGCCTTGCCGCGCAGCATCTACAACGTGATTTGGAAGATCAACAACCGGCTCAACGACCACCGCACCGTGCTACGCTCCTACCTATGAGGCCGCTCGTTATGTGCCGCAACGCCCGGCAACGACGCCCGGCGGAAGCGGCAACCCTTACGCGCAAGAATCATTCACAACAACATCAACACAACACACACAACACACACAACACATTTACTATCATGACACAAACCGAAAGAACACAACTCACACCTCACTTCAAGCTCTACGAGTTTACACGCTCGGGCGTGGCCGCCGACCACGACCTGCCCAACTGTCCCAACGCCGCGCAGACGGCCGCCCTGGAGGCGCTCTGCCAGAATGTGCTCGAACCCCTGCGCCACCGCTTCGGACCCATCGTGATCAGCAGCGGCTTCCGGTCGCCGGCCGTCAACCGCCTCATACCCGGCGCCGCTCCCGCTTCGCAGCACACCAAGGGTGAGGCCGCCGACATCGTGGTGGGAACGCCCGAACGCGCCATGGCGCTCTACCGCTTCATTCGCGACCGCCTCGACTTCGACCAGCTCATCTGGGAACCCATCGACGCCTCCGTGCCCCGCTGGATCCACGTGAGCTACACCCGCCGCCGCAAGAACCGCCACAGCGTGCTCTAACTCACCAACAGCCTAACCGACCGATGGGCAGGTGGGTCCGGAAGCGCATTGCGCCCACCGCCCATCCTGCCCATCCTGTTCCATCCTGTTTCATCCTGCCTACGGCCACTGGAGGCTCGTGTTTTTTTGATAAAGGCACCCCGCATGGCCATTGCGCAATTGTTAGTGCCCACCGCCTACGGCCACTGGAGTCTCGTGTTTTTTTTGATAAAAGCACCCCGCATGGTATCTGTGCTTATCTGCGAGATCCGTGGGAGAATAAATACATTCTGCCTGTTCTTTAGCGCATTGCGCGCTTAGTTTTCGCCCACAGATCTCGCGGATTCCACAGATTTTTCGCATACCAAGCAAGCCCCGTCATGTGGCATACTACTTCATCGTACTTTCCGCATGCGAAAAAATCCGTGTCGCTCCGTTGCGCCGGCGGCGCATCAAAAACCAAGCGGTAGGCAGCGGAGCAAGGGTAAAGAATCCGTGAAAAGACCCATCCGTGCGCATCGGCTTTCTATGTTAAAATCCAAATATTTTGACCATTATTTTT
>NZ_JAXVAE010000089.1:0-8566 GCF_037460745.1 Hallella sp.
TTGCTGAATGGCCATTGATGGGTTGCAAGCAGCACAAGTGGTTTGCATTGAAAGAAACAGAATCAAGCCCAATGCCATTGCATTGACGAGTATAATCTTTGGGTTCACCATCGCATTCCCCTCCTATTCATTAAATCGAGAATCTCTATTTTTATCTCAAAGCAAATCGTTGAAGCTCAACCTGTTGCCACAACGCTACGCTTGTCAGAAAAGCCCTGACGGCACAAGATCTAACGAGTTAATAGACTCGTAGGCATTAGAAAGCGCATCAAATACCTTCAGCACATCGTTGTAGTCCCAAAACTTGAGATCGTCACGTATTGCTTTCAACGAAGATGCTTCCTTCTTGATTTTCTCCAATTGCTTGGCGTCAGAAACAGCAACAATTCCTTGTACAGAGGGATTGTTCTTGGCCTTCATCAGATTAAGCAAAAGACTATCTATACTGCCACTTGTTTGCACCTCAAAAACGTAAGTTATTCTTCCCATATTACCGACTGATACCTCCCAAATGGCATCTACAACCGCGCCATCAGCAACTTTCTTCTCTACTTCCGCCTTAAAGCCAAGGAAGGATCCAATATCCCTGATCCTATCTCTTACATCATTATGAACAAACGCCTTCTGCTTCTCTGTTTCTTTTTCTAGCTTCTCCTCAGAAGGTGTTTCCATTTCATTGGGATCAACCTGGAGGTCTTTCCATATGAAATAGTCGAGAGCGAGAAGGTCGTCTATTTCACCAACACCTTTCTTTTGGGCCAATTCTACAAGTTCACGTCCAACCTTTGATAGATAAGCATATTTCTTACCATCAAGAGCTGAATTATATTTAGGGACTTTAGGAATATCCAAAGCAATAAAGCCCGTGAGAGATTTCTTGTTCCAAAGAATATACTCATTTGGATTGAACTTATTAAGCAACTCGCTGATAATTGCTGGGCCCATTCCCTTAATTTTTTCACGAAACTCATCCCAACGGCTTTCGATGGATGACTTTCCATAGAATAGGTTAACCAGTTGCTCTCGAATCAAAACGATGCCATTGCTTTCAATGACGCCATCAAGGTAATATTTCTTATTACCCCACATACGCATGGCCCATAAAGGCGCGATAAGATTGAAGAACTCTTCCTCAGTTAGGTTCTGTAATCGTTCTTTAGTGTACGACTGCATCTCATCGCACAAAGCATGACGCTCTTTGAAATCTGATTCAAGTTCCGCCTTATTGTTGTCAGCCCATTTCTTATAGTTTGAAAGGGCAGATGAATATAACTTTTCGTTCATATTTCCTATTCTGTAAAAATCTTTATATCACCCAAGCCTCGGATTTGCATTTTGCGCCATTTGAGCATACACTCATACTGCCGTCAACCACATAAAAAGTATTATACAATTTGTTTGTTAGCATTTTCCTATATCTATCTTCATGTCTTTCGACATATAGCGTACTCACGTACTCCTCCCACTGATGGAAGCAGCAACAAAGACGTCACACCAACTGCAGAAATAAAGTATGGCGAACCGGATAAGCCACAGTAAATATCTGCCTGCCTAACATTAGTCACGCATGAAGTTCCGCTCAACTTAGTGTTACTCTAAAATCAAGCAGATCTCCATCTGACGTGGCAAAGATAAACATAAAACCTGAGAACATCACCCCCTTGAGGAGGCTTTTTTCTCTATGATGGAGTTTTTTTAACGCTCTTAGTTCAAGCCCGTTGATTCCACCTTGGGATAGAGACGCACATCGCGCACAACTGGCCACTGATGGAATGGCGTAGAGCCGTTGCATACTCATAAAACAATGCCAGCCGGCACGGGGCATCGCCCACGCAAACCCGACTGGCATTCTTCCTATTGAGGAAACATTCAAATTGCGTTAACCAAATTCGTTCAAATTGGTAATCGTAAAACGATTATATCAATTACCTCCCGTTGGTCGGTGGGGCTTCGCCGAGTCTCGTTAATTCGTTGTTCTTTCTGACGAAGGTTTAGCTCAGCGGCCGAAGGGGGAGCCAAAGCGGCAGAGCCGAGCGACCGCGTCTGAGCGTAAATACTCACGTGTGACATTTATCACTCCCCAATGGCGGATGAAGTTCATAGCTTCCATCTCAGGTCAACGCCCACCTGGATGGGGTTGGCGCGCTGGGCAAACCAAAGGTTGCTGCCCGTGGCGCCGCTGTTCACGGCAAACACCTGATGGCGGTTGTTGGTGAGGTTGCGCCCCCACAGGTCGACCTCCACACGCCCCATGTCGAAAGCCAGATGGGCGCCCACCACCGCATAGAAGCGTTGGCTCTTGGTGTTGGCCTCGTCCCAATAGGTCTTGCCCTGTCCGCTCACGTCGGCGCCCACCGTAACGCCATGCAGCCACGGCGAGGCCACGGGGAGGGTGTAGTTGGCAGAGGCGGCCACGGTATGCTCGGGCACAAACGGCACGCGACGGCCCTCATAGTCGGTCACGGCCACGGCGCCTGCCGCCGACACGCTGTCCTTATACTCCTTAAACACGGCGCGTGTGTAGCCGTAGCTCGCGGTCCACGCCAAGCGGTCGGCCAACGCGCGGCCACGAAGGGCCACCTCCACGCCGCAGCTGTTGCTCTTGCCCGCATTGGTCATGGTGCGGCCAAAGCCATACCGGCTGGCCATTACGGAGAGCTGCTGGTTGCGAATGCGCATGAAGAAAGCCGAGAGGTCGGCCTGCACGCTGCCGCCAAAGAGGTTGGCATGGGCGCCCACCTCGTAGTTCCAACTCGTTTCGGGCTTGTAGGCTATGCTATGGGCTATGCGGTCATAGTCGGCCTTGGTGTGGGGCACGTCGTAGTCGCCACGCTGCGAGCTGTTGGCCTCGAGCTCCACCTGCATAATGTCGGAGAACATCTGTATGTTGTAGCCGCCGGCGCGGTAGCCCTTGCTCACCACGGCATACACGTTGCTGCCCTCTTCGTCGAGGCGATAGGTCAGCCCCACCTTGGGCAGGAGCTTGCCCCACTGGTTGTGGCGCTCATCGCGGAGCGCCGAGCTGATGGTGGCGCCCATCTCGCGCCCCATCACGCTCACGAGCATCTGCATGGCGGCATGGGTGTCGTAGTCGACGGCCACCTTGCTCCAGTCGTAACGCAAGCCCACCGTGGCCGTCAGGCGCGGCCCCACCACGATGTTCGACTCATGAAACACTCCTAAGTTGTAGGTCGGGGTGTGGTAGCTGCCGGGCACGTCGCGCATGTCGGCGCTCACGCTCACGCCGCCCGCCCTTTCTATCGTGGCCTTGGCCATGGCGGTGGCGGCGTCGGCCGTCATGCCGTTGGCCATGAACCGCCCAGCCATGGAGCTCACCATGGCGTTATACATCGCCCCTTGCACGGTGTTGCCCAGGAACGTGTCCATGCCGGGGTCGAAATGCACCAGGCTTCCCGTTTTCAACCACGTGAACCCAGCGAAGGCGCCCAGCGTCCAGCGCCAGCGGTCGGCCACCGGCCGACGGCTCTTCAGGGCAATCTCCTGCGTCATGGCGTTCTGAAACTGCCGCTCCTCCATGCGCAGGAAGTCAGCGGGAAGGTAGTCGATGTCCATCAGCATGTAGTCTTTTACATATTGGTAGCTCGTGGTCGACGTCAGGTCGAAGGCGTTGGCCTTGAACCCCACGCTGAGCGAGGTGGTCAGCAGGTTGCGGCGGTAGTTGCTCTGCCAGTTGGTGTTGGGCGAGGCGGTGTGGCCGGCGTCGTCCAAGAGGCCGTAGGGAAAGGCGTTCTGCCGCACATATTGGTAATCGGCCACGTAGCGCACGTCCCACCGCTCCGACGGCTGCCACACCAGCTTCAGGCGGCCGCCCGCCTCGTTGCTCCTGTCGGCGCGCTCGCCCGTCGTGGGGTTCTTGTAGAAGCCGTTGTGGCCGTCGTAGAAACCCTCCACCGAGTAGGCCCACTGGCTGTTCACCTTATGGTAGTGGGCCACCTCGGCGCTGCGCCTCAAATGGCTTCCCACGCCCACCTTGAGGTCCGTGCCCTGGTAGGCCATGGGGTCGCGGGTGTAGAGGCGCACCAGGCCGCCCTCGCTGTTCAGGCCGTAGAGCGTGGCCTGCGGACCGCGGAGCACGTCCACGCGCAGAAGGTTGTAGAAGTGGTGGTTGAAGGCCGACTTGCTCATCAGCGGCACGCCATCCACATAAATGCCCACGGCGGGCGAACTGACGCGCGAGCCTATGCCGCGAACATACATCGATGAGGTGTAGCGCGAGCCGTAGACGGGCATCGTGAAGTTGGGAACGAAGGCCGACAGCTCGCGCAAGTCGCTGGCGCCCAAGGCCTCCACCTGCCGCCCCGAGAACATCGAGGAGCTAACGGGCTGCTGGCGCATGCGGTACTGCTCCTTGGGTTGGCTCACCACAATCATCTCATCGAGATCGCGCACCAAGGATGTGTCGGCGGGGTTCGTAACGTCTGCCTCCGCCGTAGCCGAGGCGGCCAGGGCCAAGGCCAGCGCAGCCACGGCGCGATGCCTCAGGGGGAGGGTTGAAAAGGGTGTGTGTTGTTGCTCTCTATTTTTCATGCTGCAAAGGTACGGCTATTTCGCCTGTCGGGCAATCCTCATTTGTTAGGAATTAGCGGAGCGCCGCCTTTTGATGGGCCGCCGCCCCTACCCTCCCTCCAACAACCTGTTGACGCGACATTCGCCGCATGGCGAAAAGACGAGGAGGCGGACATTATTTCGCCTTCTTATTGCTTCCTTGCCCCTTTTGTGAACCTTTTACTGTTATGGGAATACCCGCTGTTCCTGTATAGGTGACCGAGCCTGTTGCTGACATCTGCTCTTGATACGCCTCTCCACTAGCATATATTAATTTATAGGCATTTCTTGCGGCAGAATAATAGTTGTAAACATTCATAGGATTTTGGACGATATTTGCCACATCGTTTACTAAGCCTACTGCTGCGTCTATGCCATCCTGTAGTTTTTCACCCTTGTTTTTTGAGTTCCCTGTAGTTTTATTCTTATCATCACTACCATTTCCTGTTATAGAACAATTTTCAGCGACAGGATCAAACTCCGCATTCTTCAATAAATGTAATTTTCTCATTGTCTCATATTTTTTATGATTGTTGTAAAGTTAGAGCAATATTTTAAAAGCTATGCATTGATTGTGTTTTATTAACACAAACTTAACATTAGTTCACTCTTAAAACTTTGCATATTGTCTAACTGTAACTAAATTTGCAATAAAACAAAAAACATGAAGAAGACATTACTATTAACCTTATTTGTGGGTTGCTTTTCCTTTGCTTTTGCAAAGCAAGGAAATGTCAATGCATTAGTGTGGAGAATAATAAATCCAAAGTCACAAGACACTTCATATATCATGGGAACATTGCACTCTGAACACATATCTATAACCAACCACATTTCGGGATTTGATGAGGCGTGGAAGCATTCTAAAACAATTGTTTTTGAGTCAAACTTATTTAATATCGGGAAATCCCCATCCGCATCTAGGCAAATAAGCGAGTGGCATGACAAGGACATATATCTTAGAGTCTTAGGAAAGGAAAAATATGACACACTAAAAGAAAGTTTGTCAGATTTTGACTTTAGCATAAACCCTATAGATTTTAAAAACATGTTGGAATACAATTTATACATGACCATTTATTCTGGTTATATCTTTAACAAAGAAAAACGAATAAACGTATATAACCCCTCTTTTGATTTTGGCAAGAAAGACTCGACGTACAACAACATGACATTAGGAAACTATTCAGAAAATTTTTTAGATTTTGGATTACAAAAGAGATGCTTATCCGAAAATAAGAGAATAGCTTTTCTTAATAGCAAGGATGAAGACGCTAAGCTAATAGCCAATGAACAAGCGGATTGTGACAGTTGCGCTTTGCAAAAAGCCGTCAATGATATATATGACTTAATCACAAATACAAATGAATATTTTAGAACTGCATGGAGCTTAGACTCCATATATTACAATCACGAGCTATGGCGAATCAAAAACAAGGAAACGCCTATTAAAGTACATGCTATGAATAGACGATGGATGGCGTCCATCAGAGAATTGTTAAAAAACGGGGAAACACTCATTGTGGTCGGGGCTCGACACCTTGTCCATTGCGGCAAAGAGAAAGGACTACTTCACAGAATTGAGAGAATGGGGTACAAGATTGAGCCTATCGAATATAAACCACATAAGTAATCATCATGAACTACATAGATTCCATTATTCTTAAACGAACATGTACATGTTGGAAGAAACTAGGTAACGACCTTCTCTATGGAAAACCTGGCATATTGCTCTATTATGCCCAAAAGAGTAATCAGAATACATGTTTTGAGAAAATTTACCAAAAGATGGAAGGTGATGTGTTAAGCCATATCAACAAAGATATGCCTTGCCGACTTGACGGATTATTAGGAATTACACTATGCACAACTTGGATACTGGCCTATTGGAAAAAAGGAAATCCAGATTATGTGCTGAAGGAAATAGACGAAGACATTTACCGTAACACAATGTCATTTATCAATAAGGGCGAGCATAACAATGAGCAAGAAATTGAAATTCTTTTTTATATCAGCCAAAGGCTAAAATATGGATTACAAGGAAAGGAGAAGCGAATTATCTTTACTCGTTTTTCTGAGTTTCTACTGGAACACACTTACGCTCATTTAGGCTCTGATATTAGTAAAGAAAATATACCTTTTAATATTTTAAATCACAAGGTTTTGTATCTAGCAAGCCTTGTAGAGCTATATAAATTGGGATTTTACCAAAAACGAATTAAGCGTATCACTTACGAGATTAGCTTAAAAATTCAGGCATTACCATATGCATTGGGAAATAAGTTAATGCTCCTTCTTTTCTGCTTGAAGTTAAAGAAGATAATGGGGGACGGTGTGGGGAAATGGCCGGAAATCGAGAAAAGCCTGCTCAACAACTTAAGTTGTCTTAATGTAAATTGCCTTGATCTACCTTACAAGAACATATCTCTTGCTAACGGTTTAACCTCATATTACCTGCTTGGATTTCTGTGCAACTCAACCAATGGCCATTCTCTTTTCAAGTTAGACACCAATTCATATAGACACGAAATATTAAAGAGAGTCCTTTTCTTGACAAAAAACGATTCTGATACGATGTTGCCTTTAGGATTAAATGGCATTCATGGGTTTCATTTTCTTTATTCATTATTAGTAGAACATCATGGCTAATTATAATTTTGACCAAATAACATTTATCATACCTGTCAGGTTAGACTCTTTATTCCGTCTAGAGAACGTCTTAACTGTCGTAAGGTTTTTCCATCGTTTTCATGCACACTTTATCATCTTGGAAGCAGGTGATTATTGTAGTAACATTTTACAAAAAATGTTACCTAAAGACAAATGGACCAAATACTATTTCATACAGGATCAGGACATTGTATTTCACCGAACCCACTATATCAATCTTATGACCAATTTAGCAAAAACCAGGTATTTGGCTATATGGGATTCGGATGTTTTAGTTGACCCTTGCCAAATACAAATGAGCCTTAATGACTTGGGAAATGGCAGTTGCGAAGTTGCTTATCCTTATAATGGAGAGCTGATGGGGGTTGACCCAATTCTCAGAAGTTTATTTATTGAACATCCGTCCATTTCTTTTCTTAGGAAAAACATTCGGCTGATGACCTTTCTATATGGCCCAAATGTAGTTGGTGGCGGATTTGTGATACGTCGTGACAAATATATTGAATCTGGTGGAGAAAACGAAGAGTTTTATGGATGGGGACCAGAAGACTACGAGCGTTTTTATCGTTGGAAAAACTATGGGTATAGAGTAAAAAATGAAGAAGGCGTCATGTATCACCTATATCACACAAGAGACCTCAATGGCAAATACCGTTCGACATTACATCAAAATTTATGTCAAGACGCTCTAAACATCACATGTCATTCTAATAAGGAACAACTTCGTAAGCAAATAAAATTCAAATATTCTTCAGACTCAGAAAGAAACAGGAACTTGTAACTACTCATAACCCCTCTTCAAAAAAACATTAGAAAATGAAGAAAGTCATACTTCTGACCACACATATAGACAATGCATTTGTCAGGATGCAGATAAACAAACTGAAAATCGAAACAACCAATGCTGATATATATGTAATGTATCAAGCAGATTACTGTAACCCGCATTTTGAAGATTGCGTTTTATCCTATTCTTTCACAATAGACTCTTTAAACGCCCTTAACTATAATCCCATAGCAAAAACTATTGTTCCTGGTAGTAACCATTTTGCGGTCCTTCAGTTTTATCATGACCATCCAGAGTACGATTATTACTGGAATATCGAGTATGACGTTTGCTTTAATGGCGACTGGGGAGATCTTTTTTCTACATATGAATACACTAAGTTCGATTTCATTTCTTCACATATTCAAACCTATGCTGAAAACCCAGGATGGGACCATTGGAACATGATGGAGCTCAATAATATTAGTATTGATAGATGTGAATACATTAAATCTTTTAACCCCATATATAGAATTTCAAACAAGGCTTTACGGTACCTTGATA
>NZ_JAXVAE010000090.1:0-32492 GCF_037460745.1 Hallella sp.
AAAAATAAATAAAAAACTTTGGTTTTGCTCTCGCTAAACGATATACAAAAGGAGGATGCACCATAAATGACCATAGTCAATTATGACACACCCTCAGCATTAAAAGAGACTATCGAGATTTGGGGCGATAATTGTTAGTTGACAGCCACAAACATAAACTGGCCGGTGATATCGTTGAAATAGATGTCGTAGGTTCCAGCCGGAATGTTGAGGTTGTCGCCACCTGCCGCAGCGCAGTAGATCATGTCGGCGAGAGCGGCCGTCTGTCCACCCCAACTGGTGGTCCATTCGTGGTCGGCGCGGAACTTCACCTCAGCCGCTGCGGTGAACTTGTGGCGGAGATACCAGTTGTGGGGAGCCGTCTGAGTCATGTCGACGTCGGCTTTCCAGTCGTTGAATCCACCTATGATGCTCACGTGTGAGAACGCCTGCGGCTCCTGGTTGTCGAGCTTCGTCCATGAGTACTTCTTGCTTGACATGTCGATGGTGAGCGTGTAGTAGGCACCCTTCTCGGGGCACACGAAGGCGTTGGCGCCACTGTTCACGAGGTCGCCCTCGGCAGCCGTCTCGCCGTCGGTAACGCTACCCCATGCCAGGTCCCAATTGTTGATGTTGGCACGGTTCCATATCTTCAGGTTGGCGTCGCCTGTCCACTGCGTGGTGATGGAAGCCTTCGATCCGCCCTCGTTGTAGAAGGCGAGCTTCGAGGCAGCCTCAGCGTTCCATCCGTAGACGCCACCCACCATGTAATAAGAGTCGGCGCGCACCACGCTGTAGGTGTAGTCGATCATGTTGAGCGTAATGACGTATGTGCCCGCGTCGACAATCTTTCCAGCCTGCGGGTTGTCGGTAACGAGCGTGCCCGCGTCGCTGGTGTCGCCATCCTTCGCAGTTCCCAGCACGCCCTGTGCCCAGAGGTTGTTGGCGTCGATGTTCTCCTGCGGAATGATCTTCCAGCACTGGTTGGTGCCCGTTGTGGTGAGGGTGAATGTGAATATGGGGTCCTCATACACATCCTTGTCGGAGCGGCTGAACTTATAGTTGGGCAACGACGTTTCGTTGAGCGACCATGAGTTGAAGTCGCCCACGATGTAATAAGCCTTTGAGATAAACGGTGCCTTGGGCGACACGTTCACGCTGATCTCGCCCGCGTCGACGAAGAGCGCCTGACCGTTGGCCACCACATCGCTGTAGACGTGCGCCTTGAACGGGCGTGCCGACGGGCGCTTGCCGTAAGCCTTCACCACAGCCGTCTGCAAGGCCGTGCTGTCGATGGTTCCCTCGTTGGTGGCGTCGAGCTCCTGCGGAAGGGTGTAGGCGGCAGCCTCATCGGTCGGCGTGAGCACCACACGGGTGTGGCCGAGCTGCGCGCCCTCAGGCAGCGTAGCCGTAGAGAGGCTGAACACCTTCACATCCTTGCCGGGGTTGGCCAGGTTCACGTCGCCGGCGGCCGAAGCCGCAAATCCCGGTATGGTGATGGCGCTATCCTGGTCGTTGTGTTGCGGCGCCATCCAATCGTCGTAGTCGCCGCTGCAGCTCATGAAGGAAAGACCCACAAAAGCCGCCAAGCTATATAACAATGTTTTTTTCATGGTTGTTGATTATTTAAGATTTCACACCTTTCCTAATGGCCACGGGGGCTCGGGCGGCACCCTACTCCACCCGTAGCCATTATGAAAAAGTTATTGCACCTTACCTGTGTTCTTGTCAAAGTTCACATAGAGTTTCTGTCCGGGAGCGCAGCTCACCGAGTATTCGGGGCCGGCGTTGGCAGCCCAGTTCTCGGGAAGGTTGATGTCGCGGAAATAGAGGCTGCCATTGAGGAGCGTAAACTCCGTGCGCCACCACTCCACATTGGGGATGTGGATGTAGGCGCGCAGCTCGCCCGTAGCGGTGAAGGCCGGCGATACCCACTCGCCGTTCTGGTCGGCGGGAGCCTGCATGGCCGCAGCGGGGTTGGCCTCGTCCCATGTGCCGGCGGCGTCGCCCATGACGTAAGCCTCGCCCGGATAGATATGGAGCTTGTAGTTGATGGCCTTCTTGTCGGCGGTCATAACACCCTCGAAGAGCAGTGCATACCATCCGCCGTTGGCCAGCACGATGTTGTCGTCGTCGTTGTTCGACACGCCTGCACCAGCCTGGTCGTCGATGGTGATGCGGCTGTAACCACGCCAGTCGCCCTCGGCTGTTCCCCACTTGAAGGCACCGCCAGCCGGCACATACACCATGGTGTAATACTGACCCTGCAAGCCATAGACGGCGGGCACCTGCTTCCAGCTGCTCCATGCCTCCTGGATCGACGATCCGACGACATAGAGGCAACCCGGATACTCCACATCGGGAGCCTGATACATGGCGCGCACCCGAGGCAGCGTGATGACGTTAGAGAACGTCTCGCCGAGGTTCTCCGTCATGGTGCCGTCGATGATGGCGCGCAAGCGAACGTAGACGGGCAGTGTGGCCGGCACGTCGGCGTCAGGGTTGGCAGCCTGGAAGAGGTCCACCACGGCATTGTTAAACTCCACGGCGTTGGCGTTCATCTTAGCCTTGGTGAACGAGGTGGAGAGCTCCTTGAAGGCCGCCTCACTGTTGGCCTGACCGAAGGTGGGGTCGAGCGACACCTGTACGAAGTAGCGCACCTGGTAGGGCACACCCTCGCCATAGTTGGGCTGCGAGCAAGTAAGCTCCACGCCCTCCGACTTTGCCAGGTCGTAAATGTTTTCGGCATACGCCGGTGTGTTGAGCACGAAGCCCTCGGCCACGTGGCTCAGGTCCAGTGTCGGGTTGCTGTCGCGATCCTCGTCGCAAGCGGCGAAGAGGAACGGCAACACGAGCAACGGAAGCGTCATGAGTTTATGTAGATATTTCATGATCCAAAGTCTTTATGGTTATTCGGAAAAACTATTAATAGTTCGGATTCTGGTGGAGGTTGGGGTTGCCCGAGATCTCGTTGGCCGGAATCGGATAGATGTTGTAGTGGCTGTCGACACCCACACCGTTGGGCTGGCCGCCCTTGAAGCTCCAGAGATACTGGCTGCTGGTGTAGAGCCCGAAACGCACGAGGTCGCTGCGGCGGCGTCCTTCGAGGTAGAACTCGCGGCACCACTCATCGAGGATGTCGTTGAGCGAGAGCGACTTGGCCTCGTTGGTGCGGTGGGCGCGCTGCTGCAGCACCTTGATGTCGGCAAGGGCGGCGTCCTTGTAGCCCAGGCGGTAGTTGGCCTCAGCGCGTGTGAGGTAGATCTCAGCCAGACGGAAGAGGGGCACGTCGGTGTCGCAGAAGTTCTGGTCGTGAACCTGTCCGCCATCGGTACGCACGTTCGACCATTTCACGATCGACACACCGTCGAAGAAGTTCTTGATCGACTTGTCGGGCTCCAGTCGGCGCACACCACCGGCGTAGCCAGCGTAGAACAGCGCGCGGTCATCGCCCGCCTTGCTGACGAGCTCGGCTGTGCTGCCGCCGAGCACCTGGTCCATGGCGATGATGTCGGCCTCACTGAGGCTGCCGGCGTTAAGCTGGTTGTCGGACAGATACTTTTTGTAAGCCTCGGTGCAAGCCTTGTTGTCGGCGTTGGGCAGGTCGAGGGTGGGGATAAACTTACCCACGAGATTCTTGCGTGCGAAGACACACTGCCAGGGGTTGTTCTGGTAGAAATAGGGCATACCGCCGCAGCGTGTACCATTGATGAGCATGGTCGTTGCGCCGTGGTTGCGCGTCTTCAGACCGTCCTGGCGGATGGGGAGGATAATCTCCTGCATGGCCTCGGGATTCTCGTCGTTGTCGGCCATGAAGAGCTGCTGGTAACCGGTATATCCGTTCTTCTCGGCCCTACAGAGGTCGTAGGCGCCAGTATTCAGAATGCTGTCGCAGTAGTCCTTGGCCTTCTTGTAATCGTTGATCTGGCCGTCGGTGTAGACCATGGCGTTGAGCGCCAGGCGAGCGTGGAGGGCAAAGGCTGCACCGCGGTCGGCGCGTCCGAAGCTCTTGGCGTTGCAGTAGGCACCCACCTTCTTCATCAGCGGCTCGATGGCCGTGAGCTCCTCATCGATCCACTTGTAGAGGTCGACGCCGCTCTTCTCGGTAGGCAGGTCGCCATTAAACTCCACCTTGAACGGAGCCTTGTGGAAGAGGTCGAGGAACTGGTAGTAGTTGAGGCAGCGCAGGAAGCGCACCTCAGCCACCTCGTCGTCGGGGAGCTTGCCCGTCTGCTCGCTGATAAACTGGTTGTGGAGCGTGATGTCGTAAGCCAAACGCTGGTAGCACCAGTTGACACGCGGCGAGGCCGACGTCCATGCCATGTTGGTGATAGGCATGATGTCCTGGTTGTCCTGCCAGGCCCAGAGCACCTCGTCGGAGTTGAGCTCATTGAGGTTGAACACAGTGCGGTAGAATCCGCTCTCACCCTCGTCGGTGCCCATATCAGGGTTACCGTCAGGACCTTTCTGACCGGTGAGTCCGAGTGTGCCATACTGCTTGGCCAGCAGTTCCTCCACCTTATACGACGGCGAGGTCTGCGGGTCGATGGGCGAAATGTTCAGATCGTCAGCGCACGACACGGCGGCCATGCTGATGAGGGCCAACGCTGCGCTTTTCAATATGATGTGTTTCATGATTGTAAATGCTTAGTTAGATGGTTTTTATCCGTTGATGGTTTGCACGGTTAGAAATCGAAGTGCACACCGAGCTGGAAGCTCACTGGGCGCGGGTACGGATCCTTGTCGACGCCATTGGCCACCTCGGGGTCGAGACCCTTATACTTGGTGATGATGAATGGGTTCTGCACGGTGAAGTAGACGCGTCCGGCGAAATACTCGTGCGATCCACACTTCATGAGTGCTGGGAAGGTGTAGCCGAGGGTGATGTTGGAGCACTTGAGGAACGATGCGTTGCGAATGAAGTAGTCGCTGACGCTGTTCATGGCGGTGGTCAGTCCGGTGAATCCGAGAGCCACAGCCTCAGGATTGCTGTTCTCGAAGGCGCCGTGGCTGTAGAGTCCTGAGTCGCACACCTTAGCCTTGTTGGCGAGGTTGTAATAGTACACATAGTTGCCGAGCGAAGCGCGGAGCGAGAAGCTCAGGTCCCAGTTCTTGTAGAGGAACTTCGATGTGAGACCCATGATCACGTCGGGTGCCGGGCTCTTGTAGTAGTAGCGGTCGCCATCGTCGATCACGCCATTGTGGTCGCGGTCAACATAGAGACCCTCGATGGGCTTGCCGTTGTCGTCGTAGACCTGCTGGTAAACGAAGAACGAGTTGATGGGCTCACCCACCTTGTTGCGCTGCAATCGGGTTGTGGTACCGCGCGCGGCCACGGTGGAGTTGACCCACACCCAGTCTTGTGCGCCGGCCTTGAGCTCGGTGATCTTGTTCTTGTTCCATCCCACATTGTAGGTCACGCCCCATGTGAAGTCCTTGGTGACGATGGGCTTGGCGTCGATGGAGAACTCCAGACCGTAGTTGCGGAGCGAACCGATGTTCTGCAGCAGCTCGTCGCCGAAGGTGGTTCCTGCCGTTGCCGACACGTTGGCCAGCAGGTCGCGTGTGTTGCGGATGTATCCGTCGATGCTGAAGCCAACGCGGTTGTTGAGCGCGCTGAAGTCGACACCCACGTTCCATGTCTCGGTCTTCTCCCATGTGAGCTTGCCGTTATACTTGTTGGGTCGCATGGTATAATAATAGGTGTCGCCGAAGGTATACTGCGAGAACTGGTCGCCGCGCACATAGACGGGAGCGTAGTAGAAGTCGTCGATGCCGTTCTGCTGACCGGTCTTACCCCAGTCGAAGCGGAGCTTCAGGTTGTTGAGCCAATGAATGTTGGCCATGAAGGGCTCCTCGCTCATTCTCCATGCCAAGGCAGCTGATGGGAAGTAGCCCCACTTGTGGCCTTTGGCGAAGCGCGATGATCCGTCGGCGCGGAAGGTGGCGGTGAGCAGGTAGCGGTCGAGCAGGTTGTAGTTGAATCGGCCGAAGTACGACACGAGCGAGTTGTGTGTGGCCCATTCGGTCTCGCTTCTGAGCTTCTCGTTGTAAGCCTCGCCGGTCAGCGGGTTGGTACCCTTTCCGTAGGTGCCTGTTCCCGTGCGGTGGTAGTGCGACTGCTCTACGCCTGCCATGATGTCCACATGGTGGTCGCCAAACTGGTGCATGTATTGTGCGTAGGCGTTGCCCACGATGTTATACTTGTAATAATCCATAAACTCCTGGCGACCATAGTAGTTGTCGCTGTAAGAGGTGCGCGCCACATCGGTGGTCTGGCTGGAGGCGGTGTACTGCGCGCCGAGGCTGGCGTGGATATGGAGGTCTTCGAAGCCGTGGATCTTATAGTCGACCTCGGCGTTGCCGCTGATATCGTTGGCGTTGGCCACGCAATGCTTGTTGTTGAGCATGGCCACAGGGTTCTGCGGTGTTTGCGAGTAAGAGGTCTTGGTCCAGTTGGGGTCGTTGAACGAAGCGCCCTGGAGGGTCTGGTAATAGCCGCCCACCACGCTGTAGTCGGGATCGTCGGTGCGCACGGGACGTGTGGGATCCATGGCCAGAGCGGCTCCGATGGCTCCTGGGTCGGCGTAGCGGTCCTTCTCATACATATACTTGGCCGTAAAGTTGAAGTTGAGGTGCTTGTCGAGGAACGAAGGCGCCACGTTCACGCTGCTGTTGAAACGGTGCATCCAGCTGGTGCGGAGAATACCGTTGGCGGCGTTGTAGCCTGCGCTCACACGGTAGGGCATGTTCTTCAGGCCGCCCTGCATGCTCACGCTGTGGCTGGTCGACACGGCGGTGCGGAGAATCTCGTCCTGCCAGTCGGTGTCGGCGTCGCCAAGGAGGTTGGTGTCGATGCCCTTCGAGGCAACGAGGTCCTTAAGCTCTGATGCGTTGAGCGTATCGTATTTCTTGCGCACGGTCGACACCGTTACGTCGCCATTGTAGGAGAAGGTGGGGCGCTGACCGCTGCTTCCCTTCTTGGTGGTGATGATCACCACACCGTTGCTGGCGCGCGATCCGTAGATGGCTGTTGCCGAGGCGCTCTTGAGCACGGTGAAGGTCTCAATGTCCGACGGGTTGATGTTGGCGAGGATGTTGCTCATGCCCGTTGCGGTGTTGTTGTCGATGACGAGTCCGTCGATGACATACAACGGGTCGTTACTGGCCGAGAGCGAGGCGCCGCCACGGATGCGGATCTGCGCTCCTGCGCCTGGCGATCCACCGTCGGTCTGCACATCCACACCAGCCACCTTACCTACGAGCAGGTCGGAGGCGTTGTTGGTTACGCCCTTCGTGAGCTCATCGGGCTTCATGACGGTCACCGATCCTGTGAGGTCGGCCTTCTTGGCCTTACCGTAACCGATGACCACCATGTCTTTCAACTGGGTGGCTCCAGCTTCCTTCATCACCACGTCGACGTTTTGCCCAGCCGTGACGGTTGCGGGCTCATAGCCAATAAATGAGATGGTGATGGTCGATTTGGGGTTGGCAGAAATGGTAAAGTTACCATTGGCGTCGGTGATGGCTCCGCCCCCAACGCCTGCCACACGCACGGTGGCACCGATGATGGGTTCGCCCGTGGCATCCTTCACATGTCCTTTCACGACAACCTGTTGCGCGAAAGCACTTGCCGAAAGGAACAAGCCGCCTGTAAGGGCTGCAATCCTCAGGGTGTTAGAGAATTTAACATGCTTCATGGTTCATATTGTTTAGGTTGATTAATAATTGTCTCGTCTGTTTGCCAATTGCTTGGAGTCTGCAAAAAGGGGGCCAGTTGTCCCACGCCTGCGTCCATAACAATATATAGGGTAGGGTTGGTGGCTAGTCTCCTTGTTTCTCCAGGGCGAAAGGTAGATGTCGTTAGATTACATTGCAAATTTACGACGCTTTGCCATAGGTTGATACCCTTTTTTCATAAATCCGCCAAAATTCGTGTGCAAACGTTTGCATAATGCAAAAAGTTAAAATGGCAAAAAAGAACACCAAGTTACTCATTATTGGCGTAAATTTGCAGCCGTAAGACCAGATATATGGATAAGAAACAAGCTACTACGATGAAGGACATTGCCGAGCATTTCGGCGTGTCGGTCTCCACTGTCTCTCGCGCACTGAGCGGATGCAAAAAGGTGCGGCAGGAGAAGCGCGACGCCATCTGCGCCTACGCCAAGGAGCTCAACTTCTCGCCCAACGACCTGGCCCAATCGCTCAGAAACAATCGGCGACACGCCCTGAAGGTCATCGGCGTGATCGTGCCCGAGATAACCCATTACTACTTTGCGTCGGTGCTCACGGGCATCGAGGAGACGGCCTCCGAGCGTGGCTACCAAATAGTGATCACCATGAGCGGCGAGCACTATGAGCGCGAGCGACAAATCTGCCAGATGTTCGACACGGAGCCCGTGTGCGGTGTCATCATGTCGCAGGCCAAGGAAACCACGCAGTACGACCATTTCCAGATGCTGCTCGACAAGGGCCTGCCACTGGTGTTCTTCGACCGCATCTGCACGGGCATCAACGCCAGCCTTGTGGTGGTCGACGACTACATGGGGGCGTTCAAGGCCGTGACGCACCTCATCGAAACGGGCTGCCGCCGCATAGCCTTCTATGGCATGGCGGGCAAGGCCGAGGTGGGCAAGAACCGCTACAACGGCTACCGCGACGCCCTGCTCAAGGCGGGCCTGAAGCCCGACGACTCGCTGGCCATCGTGTGCGACAACCGCAGCGACGCCGAGCGCCTCACACCCAACATCCTCAGGCGCGACGACCGGCCCGACGCGTTCTTCTGCGTGAACGACGACACGGCCATCGGCGTGATGTACACGGCCAAGCGCATGGGATTCAACATTCCCGACGACGTGGCGGTGTGTGGATTCACCAACGGCAGCCGCGCCGTGGCATGCGACCCCCAGCTCACCACCGTGGAGCAGCGTGGCGTGGAAGTGGGGCGCGAGGCCGCCAACATCCTCATCGACAAGGTGGAGGGCCTGACCGACCCCGACAAGGTGGAGAAACGGGTGGTGAAAACCCGACTCGTGGTCAGAGGAAGCTCGAAATGACAATGTGGAATGTGAAGTGTGGAATGTGGAGTGGAATGAGTGATAAGTGATAATAAGGAATGAGTGATTGTAGATAATTTTAGTGTTGAAACCTGCTCACACACTCCACAACCACACTGCACATCCGCAACAACATACGTACGAAAGTACGGAAATACGAAAGTACGAAAGTACATACGTTCGTAAGAACTTGCGTAAGCAAATACGTTCGTAGGAACACCCCAGCCGCCGCAATGCGCGTTCGCCAACCACGATGGCGCATGGGCAAAACTTAGACCTAACAACAACCTAAACAATATCATGAAACAAAAAGAAGATTTAAGCTTTTGGAAGCTTTGGAACCTGAGCTTCGGCTTCTTCGGTGTGCAGATTGCCTACGCCCTACAGAGCGCCAACATATCGAGGATATTCGCCACACTGGGAGCCGACCCCCACTCTCTCAGCTATTTCTGGATTTTGCCGCCGCTCATGGGCATCATCGTGCAACCCATCGTGGGAACGCTGAGCGACCGCACCTGGTGCCGATTCGGACGGCGAATACCCTACCTCTTCATCGGATCGGCCGTGGCAGTGGCGGTGATGTGCCTGCTGCCCAACGCGGGATCGCTTGGCATGGCCGTGAGCACCGCCATGGTGTTCGGACTGGTGTCGCTGATGTTTCTCGACACGAGCATCAACATGGCCATGCAGCCCTTTAAGATGCTCGTGGGCGACATGGTGAACGAGCGGCAGAAGTCGTTTGCCTATTCCATACAGAGCTTCCTCTGCAACTCGGGCTCGCTGGCCGGCTACGTGTTCCCCTTCCTGTTTACCGCCTGCGGCATCGCCAACGAGGCGCCGAAGGGTGTGGTGCCCGACTCGGTGATCTTTTCGTTCTACATCGGAGCCATCATCCTCATCCTGTGTGTGCTCTACACCACGCTTACCGTGAAGGAATGGAACCCGAAGGAATATGCCGAATACAACGAGCGCAAGCCGGAGGCCGACGAGAAGAAGGCCGGGTGGATTACGCTGCTGCGCAACGCGCCGTCGACGTTCTGGAAGGTCGGACTGGTGCAGTTCTTCTGCTGGGCGGCGTTCATGTATATGTGGACCTACACCAACGGCACCATCGCCGACACCGTGTGGCACACCTCCGACGTGGCCTCGAAGGCTTACCAGGAGGCAGGCAACTGGGTGGGCGTGCTCTTCTTCTGGCAGGCGCTGGGAAGCGTGGTGTGGGCCGTGGTGCTGCCGCGCATCAAGAACGAGCGATGGGCCTACGCCATCAGTCTGCTCATCGGCGCCGTGGGATTCGCCATGGTGCCCTTCATCCACGACGAGAACCTGCTGGTGCTGCCCTATGTGCTCATAGGATGTGCGTGGGCCGCCATGCTCGCCATGCCGTTCGCCTTTGTGACCAACGCGCTGGAGGGCTACGGCCACAAGGGCGCATACCTCGGACTGTTCAACGGCACCATCTGCCTGCCGCAAATCGTGGCGGCCGCCTGTGGTGGCACACTGCTCGCCATGGTGGGATCGCACCAATACAACATGATGCTCGTGGCGGCAGCGCTGCTCGCACTCGGCGCCCTCAGCGTGTCGCTCATCAATAAGAACAAACCACAAAACCTTACAACACAACAATGAACATTCTTTTCAACCTGCAATATGCCACGGTGTTTGGAGAGACGCTCCAACTGAACGTGGTGGACCGTAACGGCGCCAAGGCGCAAACCTACGGCATGAACATGACCGCCGACAAAACGTGGACTTGCCAGATGGCGGTCGACGCGTCGGTGACCCACATCGACTATTACTTCAGCGTGGACCGCGGAGGCCAGGAGGAACGGCACGAGTGGACCACCATCACCCACCGACTGGAGCTCAACGGCAAGAAGACCGACACCTACATCGTGAGCAACCGATGGCAGGACATTCCAGGCGACTCGTATCTCTACAGCTCGGCCTTCACCGACTGTGTGAACCGTCGCACCCACGGCCGAATGAAGGCGTCGGCCTACGCCAAGACGCTGCGCCTCGTGGTGCGCGCACCGCAACTGAGAGGCGGATGCCAACTGGCGGTGGTGGGCGAAGACAAGGCCATGGGCCAATGGATTGCCGACAAGGCCGTGAGGATGGTGGAGCACAACCACAACGAATGGGTGGCCGACCTCAACCTCAGGGACTTTGCCAACGCCGGCACCACGGAGTTTAAGTTTGTGGCTTGGACCGACAAGGGCGACCTGCTCTGGGAAACGGGAGCCAACCGCCGCCTCGAACTGCCCATGGCCGACAACGGACAGATGGTGGTGAGGGAACTCGACCAGGCGTTCTTCGAGATCTATAATGAGCGACTGGCCGGCACGCTCATACCCGTGTTCTCACTGCGCACACGGGGCAGCTTTGGCGTGGGCGACTTCGGCGACCTGAAGCGTATGGTCGACTGGGTGGCCGAAACCGAGCAGCGGGTGCTGCAGGTGCTGCCCATCAACGACACCACGTCGACACACACTTGGACCGACTCGTACCCCTACTCGGCCATCAGCATCTTCGCCCTTCACCCACAGTTTGTGGACCTCAGGCAGTTGCCGCCCATCGCCGACAAGAAGAAGGCGGCCGAGATGGAGGCGCTCAGAAAGAAGCTCAACGCCCTGAGCCAGATCGACTATGAGCAGGTGAACAACGCCAAGACCGAATACCTGCGCATCATCTTCCAGCAGGAGGGCGAGGCCGTGATGAAGACCACCGACTTCCGCAAGTTTATGGCCGAAAATGAGCATTGGCTGGTGCCCTACGCACAATACTGCCATCTCCGCGACACGCTGGGGACGGTAGATTTCAGCCAGTGGAAGGGCCATGAGCAATGGCACGAGGCCGACCGCGGCGCACTGAGAAACCCACGCACCGAGGAATACCGCGAGGTGGCGTTCTACTACTATGTGCAGTATGTGCTCCACAAGCAGATGCAGGAGGCACACGAGTATGCCAAGGCGAGGGGCGTGGTGCTCAAGGGCGACATTCCCATCGGCGTGAACCGTTGCGGATGCGACGTGTGGCACGAGCCGCAATACTTCAACCTCAACTCACAGGCCGGTGCGCCGCCCGACGCCTTCTCTGTCAACGGACAAAACTGGGGATTACCCACCTACAACTGGCAGCGCATGATCGACGACGGATGCCAGTGGTGGATACGCCGCTTCCAGAACATGGCCAAATACTTCGACGCCTACCGCATCGACCACGTGCTGGGATTCTTCCGCATCTGGGCCATCCCCATCACCTGCGTACACGGCCTGCTCGGACAGTTTGCGCCGGCACTCGCCATGTCGCGCGAGGAGATCGAGGGCTACGGACTGCACTTCCAGGAGCAACTGTTCACCACGCCGTTCATTGCCCGATGGGTGGTCGACCGCGTGTTCCGAGAGCATGCACAGGAGGTGATCGACACCTACCTCGACCATCAGCACGACGACATCTACGCCCTCAAGCCGCAATACGACACGGAGCGCAAGATTGAGGCGGCCTTCAAGGACAAGAACAGCGATGTGGACATCTGGATACGCGATGGGCTCTACGCCTTAGCGAGCGACGTGCTCTTCGTGCGCGACTACAACGACCCCAACAAGTTCCACCCGCGCATCACGGCGCAGCTCAACTTCATGTATGAGGCGCTCTACGACAGCGACAAGGAGAAGTTCAACCGCATCTACAACGATTACTACTATCGCCGCAACAACAACTTCTGGTACAACGAGGCCATGAAGAAACTGCCGGTGCTGGTGCAGGCCACACGCATGCTGGTGTGTGCCGAGGACCTGGGAATGGTGCCCGACTGTGTGCCGTGGGTGATGAACGAGCTGCGCATACTCAGCCTCGAACTGCAACAGATGCCGAAGGACCCGAAGCTCACGTTTGGCGACCTTGCGCGCAATCCCTACCGCAGCGTGTGTACGTTCTCGACCCACGACATGCCGACCCTGCGACAGTGGTGGGACGAGGACTACAACCGCACGCAGGACTATTACGCCTCGAAGCTCTACCGCGGCGGAGCGGCACCCCACCCGCTGCCGGGATGGCTGGCCAAGGAGATCGTGGCCGCCCAACTGTCGTGCCCGTCGATGCTCTGCGTGCTCTTGCTGCAAGACTGGATGGCCATCGACGAGCAGCTACGCCTGCCCGACGCAGGCGCCGAGCGCATCAACATTCCCGTCAACCCACACCACTACTGGCGCTACCGCATGCACATCAACATCGAGGACCTGCTGGCCAACACACCTTACAACAACACAATCAAGGACCTCATCACGGAGGCCGGACGACACCTGAACAACAAATAAAACCATCATCATGACGCGCAAAGACATCCTACTTCTCGCCATGGCGCTGCTGCCCATGGGCGCCGCGGCACAAACCGTAACCTCGCCCAACGGCAACGTGGTAGTGACCTTCTCGCTCTCGCCCAAGGGACAACCCACCTACGAGATGCAATACAAGGGGAAGGCGGTGTGCAAACCGTCGCACCTCGGACTGGAGCTTGCCAAGGACAAGCACGCCTCGAAGGGCATGGACGAGACCGACCTCATGGACGGATTTGAGGAGACCAACCACCGCACATCGACCTTCGACGAGACGTGGAAGCCGGTGTGGGGCGAAACGGCCACCATCAGAAACCACTACAACGAGATGGCCGTGGATCTCCGACAGCCGGCCACCAAGCGAAACATCACCATACGCTTCCGCGTGTACGACTATGGCATGGGACTGCGCTACGAGTTTCCGCAACAGCAGGAGCTCAACTACTTCGTCATCAAGGAGGAGCACACGCAGTTTGCCATGGCAGGCGACCACACGGCCTACTGGATTCCGGGCGACTACGACACGCAGGAGTATGAATACCAGATCACGCCGCTCACCGGCATCAGGGCCGTCATAGCCAAGAACCGCGAAGCGTATAAGGGCAACTCGTCGACGACGGTGTTCTCCGACACGGGCGTGCAAACGTCGCTCCAGATGAAAACCAGCGACGGCCTTTACATCAACATCCATGAGGCGGCATGCATAGACTATCCCACCATGCACCTCAACCTCGACGAGAAGAACCTCGTGCTCGAGTCGTGGCTCACGCCCGACGCCGTGGGACGGAAGGGATTCATACAGACGCCGTTCAACACGCCCTGGAGAACGGTGCTCGTGAGCGACGACGCACGCGACATGCTGGCCTGCAAACTGACGCTCAACCTCAATGAGCCGTGCAAGATCGAGGACACGTCGTGGATACACCCCACCAAGTACTGCGGCGTGTGGTGGAACATGATCGTTGGAACGAAGACCTGGAGCTACACCAACGATTACCCATCGGTAAGGCTCGGCGTGACCGACTACTCGAAATGCAAGCCCAACGGCACACACGGCGCCACCACGGCGGAGGTGAAACGCTACATCGACTTCGCCGCGAAGAACGGCCTGCAAGAGGTGCTCGTGGAAGGATGGAACGTGGGATGGGAAGACTGGTTCGGGCACCAGAAGCTCGACGTGTTCGACTTTGTGACGCCCTACCCCGACTTCGACATCAAGGCGCTCAACGACTATGCCCACGCCAAGGGGGTGAAGCTCATGATGCACCACGAAACATCGAGCTCGGCGCTCAACTATGAGCGACACATGGAGGAGGCGTTCAACCTCATGAACCGCTACGGCTACGACGCCGTGAAGACGGGCTACGTGGGCGACATCATCCCACGCGGCGAGTACCACTACTCGCAACTGATGAACAACCACTACCAACGGGTCGTGGAAACGGCAGCCAAGCACCACATCATGGTCAACGCACATGAGGCCACACGACCCACGGGCATCTGCCGCACATGGCCCAACCTCGTGGGCAACGAGAGCGCCCGAGGCACGGAGTATGAGGCGTTTGGGGGCAATGTGGCCTACCACACGGTGATGCTGCCGTTCACCCGCCTGCAGGGCGGTCCGATGGACTACACGCCGGGCATCTTCGAGACGCGACTCGCCGACTGGAGCAACAACAAGAGCTTTGTGCACTCCACGCTCTGCGGACAACTGGCGCTCTACCTCGTGATGTACTCGCCGCTGCAGATGGCAGCCGACCTGCCTGAGCACTACGAGAAATACGACGACGCATTCCAGTTTATTCGCGACGTGGCGTGCGACTGGGACGACTCGCGCTACCTGGAGGCCGAGCCGGCCAAATACATCACCGTGGCGCGCAAGGCCAAGGGCACCGACAACTGGTTTGTGGGCGGAAAGACGGGCGAGGACGCCCATACCGCCGTGGTGCGACTCGACTTCCTCGACAAGGGGCGACGCTACGACTGCGCCATCTACCAAGACGCCAAGGAGGCCGACTACGAGAAGAACCCGAAGGCTTACCACATTCTGCACAAGACCGTGAAGAAGGGCGATGTGCTGAAAATCAAGGAGGCGCGCGGCGGCGGTTTCGCCGTGTCGCTGATGGCCAAGTAACACCCACACGCTACCCATAACATGAAAGTAAGATACTTATTAACCGTAATCTTTGCCGCCATGATGACATGGAACGCCAACGCCCAAGGGCGATTTAACGAGATGGAATATGGCAAGACGCAAACCGTGTTCCACCTCAACGCACCCTCCATGCCGAAGGTGCGCATCTACAAGGACGCGCAGGGAGGCAAACCCATCAAGACGGTGAAGATGCGGGCCTTGGGAAACAACCGCTGGGAGGCCATCCTCAAGGGCGACCTGGCAGGACGGTTCTACACCTTCGACATGGGCCTTGGCGAATGTCCGGGAACGTTCGCCAAGGCGGTGGGCGTGAACGGCAACCGAGGCGCCATACTCAACATGGCCGACACCGACCCCGAGGGATGGAGCCACGACCGACGACCCGCGCTGGCATCGCCCGCCGACCTCGTGATCTACGAACTGCACATGCGCGACTTCTCCATCAGCCCCACGTCGGGGTTGCAGCACCAGGGAAAGTACTTGGCGCTCACAGAGCCCCGCGCCATCGACTACCTGAAGCGGTTGGGCGTGAACGCCATCCATTTCCAACCGTTGTTCGACTATGCCTCGGTCGACGAGACGCAGCTGCAACGGCCGCAGTTCAACTGGGGCTACGACCCGAAGAACTACAATGTGCCGGAGGGTAGCTACGCCACCGACCCCTACAAGCCGGCGGTGCGCATACGCGAGATGAAGGCCATGGTGCAGGCGCTCCACAAGGCGGGCATACGCGTCATCTTCGACGCCGTGTACAACCACACGTTCGACATCGACGGAAGCAATTTCCAACGCACCTATCCCGACTATTACTACCGCAAGACGGCCGACGGACGCTACTCCAACGGGTCGGGCTGCGGCAACGAGACGGCCTCGGAGCGGCCGCTGATGCGCGAGTTTATGATAGAGAGCGTGAAATACTGGATCAACGAGTTCCACATCGATGGCTTCCGCTTCGACCTCATGGGCGCGCACGACATCGAGACGATGAACGCCATACGAGCCGCCGTCGACGAGATCGATCCTTCGATCTATATCTACGGCGAGGGATGGAGCGCCGGAGCGTGCGCCTTCCCGCAAGACCAGTTGGCCGTGAAGGCGGCGGCCTACAAGCTCCACGGCATAGGGGCGTTCAGCGACGACATGCGCGACGCCCTGCGCGGACCGTTCAGCGACGACACCAAGGGGGCGTTCCTCGTCGGCTTAGGGGGCGAGGAAGAGAGCCTGAAGTTTGGCATCGTGGGCGGCATAGCACACCCGCAGGTCGACATGGCGCGGGTGAACTACGACCACAAGCCGTGGGCCAAGGAGCCGACGCAACAGATAAGCTACGTGAGCTGCCACGACGACATGTGCCTGGTGGACCGCCTGAAGGCAACCATGCCAGGATGGAACGACGCCACGCGAAGCTACGCCGACCGCGAGGCGGAGCTCATACGCCTCGACCTACTGGCACAGACGGCGGTGTTCACGTCGCAGGGTGTGCCGTTCATCTTGGCGGGCGAGGAGATGCTGCGCAACAAGAAGGGGGTGCACAACAGCTATGCGTCGCCCGACAGCATCAACGCGCTCAACTGGGACAACCTGAGGCGTTACCCCGAGGTGTTTGAGTATTACCGCGGATTGATCGGCCTGCGCAAGCACCATCCGGCTTTCCGCCTGGCCAAGGCCGACGCCGTGAGGGAGCACCTGGAGTTTATGGCCTCCGACCACTGTCTGGTGGCCTTCCGCCTGAAGAACCTGGAGGGCATCGACAGCTGGAACGACATCATCGTAGCGCTCAACGCGAACAAGGAGCCGAGATCGATCGTCCTTCCACAAGGCCACTACTACGTGGCGTGCTGCAACGGTGTGATCAACGAGGAGGGCATCGGCATGCCCATCAAGGGCCAGGCTACGGTCGACGCCCAATCGGCACTGATACTCTATCGGAAATAAAGCTGAAACAACAAAGATTAAGATTATGAAGAAAAAACTGATATCACTAATGATGCTTATGAGTGCAATGAGCATGAACGCAGCGGTGGGGGTCGATCGCATTGAGCCCACCAACTGGTATGTAGGCATGAAAGACGCCTCGCTGCAACTGATGGTGCACGGCAAGGATGTGCGCAGCGCCGACGTGGAAGTGAGCTACCCGGGGGTGCGCATCGATTCTATCGCACGTCTCGACTCGCCCAACTATCTCCTCGTCTACCTCAACCTCAAAGGGGCCAAGGCGGGCGAGATGACGCTGTGCTTCAAGCAGGGCAAGCAGACCAAGAAGGTGAAATACCTGCTGAAAGACCGCGACATGGCGGGCGACAAGCGCATGGGATTCTCCAACGCCGATGTGCTCTACATGCTCATGCCCGACCGATTTGCCAATGGCAACCCACACAACGACGCCTTCAAGACCATGCGCGACAAGACGTGCGACCGCACGGCGCCAAGCCTGCGACACGGAGGCGACATGGAGGGCATTCGTCAGCATCTCGACTACTTCAAGGACCTCGGCGTGACGGCGCTGTGGTTCACGCCGCTGCTCGAGAACGACGGTCCCAACGATGGGGCACATTCTACCTACCACGGCTACGCCACCACCAACTACTACCGGGTGGACCCGCGATTCGGCACCAACGAAGAGTATAAGCGGCTCGTCGACGAGGCCCACAGCAAGGGTCTGAAGGTGGTCATGGACATGATCTTCAACCATTGCGGCATAGACCATCCGTGGGTGGCCGACATGCCATCGAAAGACTGGTTTAACACGCCCGAATGGCTCGCACCGGAAAACCAGACGGCGGCGCATAAGAAAAAACTGGGCACCATCGACGGCGTCGCCAAGGTGAACGACAAGTACTTGCAAACGAGCTACAAGCTCACGCCGGTGCTCGACCCCTACGCCAGCCAGATGGACCTCAAGGAAACGGTAGACGGGTGGTTCGTGCCTACCATGCCCGACCTCAACCAGCGCAACCCGCACGTCATGAGGTATCTCATACAAAACAGTGAGTGGTGGATAGAGACCGTGGGCATCGACGGCATACGCATGGACACATACCCCTACGCCGACCGCGACGGCATGGCGCTATGGATGAAGACGCTCAACAACGAATATCCCAACTTCAACACCGTGGGAGAGACGTGGGTGACGGAGCCGGCCTACACCGCCGCATGGCAGAAAGACAGCAAACTGACGGAGAAGAACAGTTACCTCAAGACGGTGATGGATTTTGCCTTCTTCGACCGCATCAACCAGGCCAAGAACGAGGAGACCGACGGATGGTGGCAGGGATTCAACCGAATCTACAACGCGCTCTGCTACGACTATCTCTACCGCGACCCGCATCATGTGATGGCGTTCATCGAGAACCACGACACCGACCGGTTCCTCGGCAACGGCCGCGACTCGCTGGCGCTGAAGCAGGCGTTGGCCTTGCTGCTCACCATCGACCGCATACCGCAGCTCTATTATGGCACGGAGGTGCTCATGAACGGCACGAAAGAGGTGACCGACGGCAATGTGAGGCGCGACTTCCCCGGTGGATTCCCCGGCGACGAGCACAACGCCTTCACTCAGCAGGGACGCACGAAGGAGGAGAACCAGATGTTCAACTGGATCAGTCGTCTGCTCCACTGGCGACAGGGCAACGAGCTCATCACCAAGGGTAAGCAAACGCAGTTTATTCCGCAGGACGGGGTGTATGTCGTGGCGCGCACACTGCCGGGAAGGGCGGTGCTCACCATCGTGAACGGCACGTCGCACCAACGCAAGATGCACACACAGCGCTACCAGGAGGTGCTCCAAGGGGCCAAGCAGGCCAACAACATCCTCACACGACGCACCATCGACCTCACAAAGGACATCACGCTGGCGCCAAGGGCCACCATGGTGCTCGAGATCAACGCACAGCAATAAAATAACACGAAACCGTCTATGAACAAGAAATTATCATCATTGGTGGCAGCACTGGCCCTACCCGCAGCACTCATGGCGCAGGGATGGCCAGCCAACCACCAGGGCGTGATGCTGCAAGGATTCTACTGGAACAGCTTCGACGCCTCACACTGGAAAAACCTGGAGAGCCAGGCGGATGAACTCGCACAGTATTTCAACCTCGTGTGGATTCCGCAGAGTGGCAACTGCGGAGGCGAATCGATGGGATACGACGACCTCTACTGGTTCAACAACTACCAGAGTGCCTTCGGATCGGAACAGGAGTTGCGGTCGATGATCGGCAAGCTCAAGCAAAAGGGAATAGGGACCATCGCCGACGTGGTGATCAACCACAGAAAGACGCTCACCAACTGGGTAGACTTCCCAAAGGAGACGTACCAAGGGAAAACCTACCAACTGTTGTCGACCGACATCTGCAAGGACGACTGCGGCGGACAGACGGCCTCATGGGCCGCCGCCAACGGATATGCGCTCAGCAACAACAACGACACGGGCGAGGGGGTGACGTTTGCACGCGACCTCGACCATAACAGCGCTAACGTGCAGAAGAACGTGAAGGCGTATCTCCACTTCCTCCTCAACGACATGGGGTATGCGGGCGTGCGCTACGACATGGTGAAGGGCTACGCGGCCAAGTTTACGGCACTCTACAACGCCGACGCCAAACCAACGTTCTCGGTGGGCGAGTATTTCGATGGTAACAAACAACTGCTCACCAACTGGATCAATGGCACGAAGGTGAACGGGGTGATACAGAGCGCGGCGTTCGACTTCAACACACGATATGCCGTGCGCGACGCCACAAACTATAGCAACTGGACCAAGCTCGACCACGACGGACTGGCCACCGATCCCACCTACGCGCGGTACGCCGTGACCTTCGTGGAGAACCACGACACCGAACGGCGGTCGGCCTCGGAGCAGCAAGACCCCATCAAGCGCGACACGCTGGCGGCAAACGCCTACATCCTCGCCATGCCGGGTACGCCCTGTGTGTTTCTCAAGCATTGGATCGATTGTAAGGCCGACATCAAGAACATGATTCTGCTGCGTAACCTCACGGGCATCAACAACCAGAGCGCATGGAAACGCAACGGCAGTAGCGTGGCACGATACATATTCACCACTACGGGAACGAAAGGACGACTGCATGTGGCTGTGGGATCGTCGGCCAACACCTACTCGCCCGACGCCAACACATGGGCGCTCGCTGCCGAAGGGCACCACTACCGTTACTTCCTGGAGCGCACCATGCAAACGGCGTGGACTTCGCTGCCTTCGGGCCATTATGATGAGGGGGCGACGGTGACGCTCAGGGCCATCGCCACAGACAAAAATGCACAACTGGTTTACACGCTCGACGGAACAGACCCCACCAGCCAAAGCAGACGCGCAAACAACGGCGCCACGCTGCTCCTGCCGGAGGGAAACACCACGCTGAAGGTGGCGCTGCTCACGGGCGGCAAGGTGCTGGGCACCGTCACCAGGACTTATCAGGTGGAAGCGTTCAAGCCTTACAACATCAGCGTTAACGTCAACACCGACGCCGTGGGATGGACGTCGATGTATGTGTGGTCGTGGGGTGGCGACGGATCGCACAACCCCACAGCAAAGAGCTGGCCGGGCGACCGTGTAACGACCACCACCAAGCTCGACGGCAAGACGTGGTACACGCTCCACTACGCAATCAATGCGAAGAACGATTATGTGAACTTCGTGTTCAACAGCAGCAATGGATCGGTGCAAACAGCCAATGTGCAGAACGTGAAACGCACATCCTATCTCGTTGTTACGGCAAGCAAGGATGCCAGCGGACATTACCTCGTGAAGGATGTGAGCGACAAGTACGCCACGGCCATCGCACCCATCACAACGGCCAACGCACATCGACCCACCACGGTGACAAGCATCGACGGTCGCACGCTACGACGCTTCAGCACCTACGTAGACGCTGCGGAGGCCACAACCGGACTTCCCGCCGGCCTCTACATCGTAAACGGCGCCAAGGTGGCAAAGCCATAAACCTCTCGCACAGGTGGTGAACGCTCCGCCTATGAGGCAAGAAAAAATACATAAGAGGTTATAAAGAAGAAAGCTCCCCAAGCCGGCCCTGTGGCTGACTTGGGGAGCACTGTTGGAAGAGGGTTAGAGACAACTGTTCAGGCCGAGGGTGGTGGCCACGGCGGTGAGGATGCTCAGCGCCAGTTGCACAATGTTCTTCCAGGTTTGACGAGATAGTTTCATGATGCGTGTGTTAGTGTTGTTAGATGTGAGACGGATGGGTTACGCCTTGGGATCGGTGGGAGTCTTGGCGTCGACCACAGCGTTCTTAGGAGCCTCCTTGGCGGTGACGCCCTGGAGCAAATCCTTCACGTAGTTGCCGGCGCGGCGGTTCTTGTCCGTCACCTGACCGTTGCCCACGAAGTGGATCTCGGGAGCGAAGAGCACACGGAAGTTCTTCACGTTCTGCGCTCCAAACTCGGCGCTGGTGGCGGCGGCAACGGTGTTTATGCCCACCTTAAACGCGCCGATGCCATCGAGCACCACCTTCTGCGAGTTCTGCAAATGCTGCTTCATAGCCTCTGAGGCCCCTGCGAGCACCGCCAACACATCAGCGTAGGTCACGGTGGTGGCGTGCGAGATCTCGGAAGCGAGATCCTTGGTCGACACGGTGTTGAGGATGACGCTGCGGCCATACCACTTGCCATAGTTCTTGTTACCCTCGCGCTTCTCCTGATACTTACGATAAAATACTGCCATAATTGTTTTTCTGTGTTTTAAGGTTAATAATGATTGTGAGTGTTTGTGTTGATACCGTAGCATGCGCCCCGCGGTGGCGTCGCCTTGGTTTTAACGATTGCAAAGGTAGTGGGTTTAGCGAAAATCACCAAACGGCAAAAGGAAAGGTAGCAAGCCACGCCCAGCCCAAACGCCCGAGCATCCAGCCCCAAGCATGCCCGAGCCCCAGCCATTCCCGAGCCCCAAGCATGCCCAAGCATCCAGCCTCCCCCACCCCTTTCGAAAGCCAACCCTCCCACCCCTTTCGAAAGCCAACCCTCCCACCCCGCGAAAGGAAAGCCCTTCCGAAAAGCCCCCTGCAAAAGGAAAACCCTCCCACCCCACGAAAGCCATTTTCGGGCGCATATTTGCGCCCGCCAAGAACCCGCCAGGAACCGCCAAGCCCCCGCCCCCCAAGAACCAAAAGAGCGCCCTCCCAAGCAAGGAAGAGCGCTCAAAAATAAGCATAAAGCCTCACCGCCTATCAGGCAGCGCCAAGCACCTTGGTTACCTCAGCAACCTCCGGGCCCTCAAACAGGCATAGCTCACTGATGGCCCTGTAGCTCAGCGACTCAAACTGATAGAGCCGCAGGGCGGCGAAGGTGCCATCTTGCGTGTAGCAGCCCTCCAGCTGGTAGTTGCCGAAGTCGCTCGGACTCACCCAGTGGAGCGCCGACAGCTTGGCGGCGCGCTTGGCGGGATCGGCCTTCAGGGCCTGTGCCAAGGCTTGTCCGGCCTCACTCGAAAACTCGAGGCGCACGGCCTTGAGCGGACTGTGGGTGGGCAGGTAGGTTGCCTTCTGCGACAGTCCGAAGAAGGATGAGGTTACCTGAATACGGGGATCGGTGGCCAGATCGGCCGAGAGATTGAGTTTTGTGTATTTTGTCATCGTTGTATACGTGTTAATGGATGTGTGGAATGGGTGCATGCCGGCGCGACGGGCCTTGGGCCTGCCGGTCGTGACGCACGGGTATAATATAATAATAAGGAGTGTGGCCTTGGCCCTATGGGACAAAGACCAACCGTTGGGGTCCACGCCCCACTAACACAGGAGTCGCCCTAATGCGTAGACATAACGGTGGCATGAGGGCGCGACAAGTATCGGGGTTGAGCAACGGGCACACGGGCCCCGATATTGCAGGAACGATGTTTTCTGACTGTTGAACAATACCTGCTGACGTGCGACGATGCGCTTGGCGGGCACGTGGCAGGGGGATGGGTTGACGCGCACTGGACGGGTGGAGCAGACACGCACGAGCTCCGCCGCGTTGTCGAGCACCGCCTGAGGCTTATCGTGTCGCTCAGCGAGGGTGCTGTCGGCCACGTGCGCCTGTTCGATGGGGCGCGCGGCCTGCGCCTGCTCCGTGCCCAACGGACTAAGGAACAGGGTAAGCAATAACAGAACTGCCTTAACGATGATGCTCATAAATACGCTTTTACCAACCGCAAAGATACGTAAAAACCACGGCCCCACCAAACGATTGCCCCAAATAATGCCCAAGAAGCCGCCACTGTGCCCATCCAGCCCACCTGCCGCCCTGCCCCGCGAAAAGCCTTCCACCCTGCGAAAGCCCCCTGTGAAAGGAAAACCCTTCAGAAATGCCCCCTGCGAAAGGAAAACCCTTCCGCCCCGCGAAAGCCATTTTCGGGCGCATATTTGCGCCCGCCAAGAACCCGTCAAGAACCCGCCAAGCGCCCTCCAAGCCCGCCCCCACAAAAAAAGCGCCTCCCGGCAAGCCTGTCATCCAGGTCTCCGTGAGGCGCTTTGTTATAGCTATGTAGAAGCCTTACTTGGCGTAGGCCACCGATCGTGTCTCTCTGATCACGGTGATCTTCACCTGTCCGGGGTAGGTCATCTCGTTCTGGATCTTCTCAGCGATCTCAGAGCTGAGCTTTGTGCTCTCGTCGTCGTTCATCTTATCGGCACCCACGATGACGCGCAGCTCGCGACCCGCCTGGATGGCGTAAGTCTTGGTAACGCCGGGGTAGCTCATGGCGATGGCCTCAAGGTCGTTGAGACGCTTGATGTAAGCCTCCACGATCTCGCGACGGGCACCGGGACGGGCACCAGAGATGGCGTCGCACACCTGCACGATAGGAGCCAGCAGGGTGGCCATCTCCACCTCGTCGTGGTGGGCGGCGATAGCGTTCACGATATCAGGTTTCTCCTTATATTTCTCAGCGATCTTAGCACCGAGCAGAGCGTGCGGCAGCTCACTCTCCTCATCGGGCACCTTACCGATATCATGGAGCAGTCCGGCGCGCTTAGCCTTCTTCGGGTTCAGTCCGAGCTCGGCGGCCATCACAGAGCAGAGGTTAGCGGTCTCGCGGGCGTGCTGCAAGAGGTTCTGTCCGTAGGATGAGCGATACTTCATCTTTCCCACGATGCGGATGAGCTCAGGGTGCAGACCGTGGATACCGAGGTCGATGGCGGTGCGCTTACCGGTCTCGATGATCTCGTTGTCGAGTTGCTTCTTCACCTTGGCCACCACCTCTTCGATGCGTGCGGGGTGGATGCGACCGTCGGCCACGAGCTGGTGGAGCGCCAGGCGGCACACCTCACGACGCACGGGGTCGAAGGCCGAGATGATGATCGACTCGGGCGTGTCGTCGACGACGATCTCGGTGCCTGTGGCGGCCTCGAGGGCGCGAATGTTACGACCCTCACGACCGATGATGCGGCCCTTCACCTCATCGTTGTCGATATGGAACACGCTGACGGAGTTTTCGATGGCGGTCTCCGTGGCCACGCGCTGGATGGTCTGTATGACGATCTTACGTGCCTGTTGGTTGGCGTCGAGCTTAGCCTGGTCCACAATCTCGTTGATGTAGCTTGCGGCGTCCATCTTTGCCTTGTCCTTCATGCTCTCCACGAGGCGGTTCTTAGCCTCCTCGGCCGAGAGGCCCGAGAGCTCCTCGAGCTTGGCGCGCTCCTGTTCCTGCATCTTCTCGAGATCGGCCTGCTTCAGGGCGAGCAGTTTCTTCTCGTTGTCGATGCGCTGCTGCGCCTGGTCGTTCTCCTGCTTGCGGCGTCCGAGTTCCTCCTGGCGCTGGTTGAGCTGCAGCTCACGTTGCTTGAGCTTGTTCTCGCTCTGCTGGATCTTCTGGTTGCGCTGCTGCACCTCCTTCTCCAGTTCGCATTTCTTGTTGAGGAACTTCTCCTTCACCTCGAGGAGTTTCTTCTCCTTAATAACATCGGCCTCCTTCTGGGCCTTCTCCATCATATCTCTGTATTTCCCGTCGAGGAGATGGCGAGAAACAAGATAACCCGCCACGACGATAACCAAAGCGACGATGGCGGTTACGATTATTGTTGTCATGAATTTATGGTTGTTAATTGATGTTTCATATTCTCACGTCATCGTTGGCGCGCTCATTTTTCCTTCAGCACGGCCTCGATCTCAGAAGTCAGCTTGGTGAGAATATCATCGTAGGGTTTGGTGTCATTGCGCTTGAGCTCTTTCTGCAGCCTCAAGCCAAGATCGATCATGGCGAAATAGGTGATCTCCTTGTCGCCCTTCATGCCTTTGAAATTGGAAAAATAGGCATTGAGGAGCTCGTTGATGAGTTCCGCGTCCTTACGGTACAGCGGCTCCTCATCGCGCGGAACCCGCACCATGATATCGGTGTCATAGATATGCAACCGTATGTTGATTTTATTCTGATCTGCTTCTGCCATCACTACCTGTTACTGTTGTTCACTGAGCAGCGTGATACACTTGTCGACGTCTCGTATGAGCTTGTTCACCTTGCGCTTGGCGGTGTCGAGGTCGGTGTCGCTCACCTCGAGCATGCGAGCCGTCTTCAACGACTTGTAATCGTTCTGGAGTTGGCGCACCTCAGCCTGCAGGCGCCTGATCTCGGCGTCGCGCTCGTCGACCATGGCGTACAGTTCGCCGTTCTCCTTCACCACGTCGTGATACTGGAGAATCATCTGTCTGACGCGTGTGGCGAATGTATCTATGATCTTCTCGTTGGCATCCATTACGATACAATTTTCTGCAAAATTAAAACATTATCCTGAATAATCCAAATGTTTCACACGAATAAGATGCCGAAAATAATTGTTTTTCGGGTAGTTATTGAAGGAACGGCCCCCACAGAAGGCTCGCCCACCGCTTGCCACAGGAAGCGCCCTTCCTGTCCCAAGCACCCCAGCGCCCGCCTTCTCGTCCAGCTCCGAACACGAGCGCCTGCATCCAGCTTCCCCACCTGCGAAAGCCATTTTCGGGCGCATATTTGCGCCCGCCTCCAGTTTCAAGCCGCGCCTCCTATGAGTCGCCTCCAGCTCCAAGCCGCTTGCTTGTGCCAGCCAGCCTGGAGCGCCTGCGTCAGCCCTTAGATCAGCCGTCCCGAGAACATCACTTTCTTAATGTCCTCCTCATGGTCGAAGATGAAGCGCGCCACGATAGAGCTCAGGATGGCCGAGGTGGAGAGCTTCTCCGGTCCACAATACTTCATTCTGTCGAGCACGTTCTTCAGCGACTCGTCGATATAGATCGTGGCCAACTTGCCACCACCGTCCTTATACTGCTTCGCCATGTCGAGGAACAGATCCCATGAGTCGCGCGAGTCATCCTTCACGATGGTGTATTCCTTCATAGTGTTCTCCTTCGGGCGACGACCACGGGGAGCGCGCTCGGGCTGTGCGGGAACGGCTTGCTGTGCCTGCGGAGCCTGCTGAGTCGACTGTGCGGGAGCGGCCTGTTGCGTCTGTGCCTGCGGCGCCTGTTGCACCGGCTGTGCCTGCGGAGCCTGCTGCACCGTCTGCTCTGCCGCCACCTCGTTGTTCTCGTTCTCGGATGTATATGAATTGTCGTCGTTCTCGTCGTTGAGCTTCGTCACGTCCACCTGAGCCTTCATGGCAGGCTCAGCCGTACCGTTCTGCAACGTGTGCACCAGTCCTTGGATGCCGCCTGGCAGCACGACGCGTGTCTTTTGTTTGTTTGCCATAAGTATGATAGTGAAATATGTTGTGAATAATATGATTATCGTTCCTTCCCTCTCCCACCGTTACAGCGCCGGGGCAAGCCCGACCGCCTCACCACGATGGCGAGTCGTTGGTTACTCCTTCATGCGTCGAATCATGAAGTCGAAGGCGGGCTTCACCGCCTCACGCTGCGCCGCCGTGATCTCCACCGTGTTGATACGCTTCAGTGCGGCGCGTGCCGTGATGCGCGGCGTGACGGCGCCCAACTGCTTGAAGATAGCATCGGTCTGCTTCCACATGTCGAGCTCGTTCTTCGTACCGATACGCACGTCGATGCGGTTAGGCACAAAAAACAGTTTCGCCGTCATCTCCGGTGTGTGCTGTCGCAGTGCGTTGATCACCTGCACGAACGTACCCGTGGAGTCGAGCGTCTTCTCCTCGTACTCATACGGACACACGATGAAGTCGGCGTTGGTGAACATCGGCACCAGTCCGTCCTCCGACACGTTACCCGGCGAGTCGAACAGCACATAGCCCTCGGTGTTCGACGCCGAGTCCATCAACTGCTGCATGGTCTCTGGGTCCTGCACATCGAAGTCCTGCACCACGTAAGGCTCCTCTTGTCCTTCATAGAGCTCCATATCTTTTCGTCGCTGCATCTTAATGGTTTTCTGCAGGTCGGTATCGATCACACACACATCCTGTTTCTTCCAGGCCAGATAGTTAGCGAAGAGTATGCACAGCGTCGATTTTCCCACGCCACCCTTCTGATTGGCAAAAATAATCTTCCTATTCTTCATGATCCTCAATTGCTTATTATAATAAATCGGTGAAAGGAAAGGGGAACCGCTAAGCCATAACCCCTTGAGCTCTAACGAACCCTGCTGAGCCCCAAAGACCCTCAAGAGCCTTAAAGACCGCCGAGCCCCAAAGCTCCCTCCAAAAAGAGCTTTAACGAACCCCCAGAGCCCTAAAGAACCCCCAGAGCCCTCATGTTCTGCGAAAAGCATTTCTGGCGCATATTTGCGCCAGCCACCCGCCAGTTACGCGAGCCTCGTGCCTTCCAGCCTCTTGCGCCTTCCCGCCTCTTGCGCCCTTCCGAGCATTTTTGATGCGCCAGCGAGCCTCTTCTGCAGCCCTTCCGAGCGTCCTTTCAAAAGCCCCCGTGGCGAGGCCAAAACAGCCTCTTTCCCGATTACCCTGCAAATATACACATTATTATTTATCTACGCAAACAAATCTTTATTTTTTAGCTTTTTAATTTATTCCTTTATTCATTCTTACATATCTTTATGCTTTTATTTTTCTATACTAATATTTCTTTACTCCTATATTCTTTTATTTTAATGTTTTTCGGTTTATTTATGCTTATGTTTCTTTATTTCTTTATTTGCATATTTGTTTATTTGTATATACTCATCGCCTTTTATTCTTTTATTTGTTTATATGTTTATTCATCGTCTATAATTATTTATTTTCATATGTTTTTATTTATTTATATATAGGAAGGTTTTGAAGTGCTCTGTATTTATTTACACATTAAAATACTAACAACCAAAAACGCGGCAACCAACAACCAATCTTCAAACCTAATAGAACCGTAACCGCACCTCATACACAAGAGGAACCCACCCTATCACCATGCTAACCATCTCCCGCGCGTCTCAAACTGCCAACCAGCAAGCCCAAAAACCCAAAAACGCCCCAAAAAGCCATCGTTTCCCCCGAAACAGCTCACACCAACCAACCATCACGCATCAGAATACACGAAAGAGCTTCATCTGGCCTCCTAAAACGCCCTGACACACAAAAACAAACAACAACAAAAACATCCCATTACCCTCCATCATTATTTATTTATATATATGTTTGTTTAATTAAAGATATCGTAACAACCTAAATATTAATACATTATAGCTTCCATAATCTTCACTCAAAAAATACCGGGCGCATATTTGCGTCCATTTCGTAGTTTCCAACCACACAAAAAATTTCTTCCGTTAACGCGCGGATAAACGCCCCGATGGGTCATAAGCTCATATTCCAGGGCATAGCCCAGGATGGCCATTGGGTATTACAAACGCCCTAAAAGGACAAAAGCATAGAATAGAAAGCCGCTTCCCTTACAGAGTGTGTTGCCTATCGCTACAATCCTTTCAGCCCTTTCAGTCAACCCATATATCATCTATGCATTTCCATATCTCATCTATGCATTTAACGGAAGAATCTCAAAAAAAAGAACTCAACAACCATTTATATATATAATAAAACAAAAAGACATTTATTTATTTTAACCGTATTTTTGCGGGTCCAAATTCAAAATAACAAATTCTCTAAACATAATTATTGATTTGTTTCTTTATATATTTATTTGCTTGGATAGGTATTTATCCATTCTTTTATTTATTTGTTTTAATAGGTATAGCGTTGTTTATTTGTTTATTCTGTTATTCTTATCTATATTTATTTGTTTATGCTTTTATTCTTGCGTATGTATCTTTATTTATATTTTTATGTTTATACTCAAAAAGGAAAATATAGTCATTATTTATTTCTTTATTTTGTTATTCATATATATAGTTCATTAAAAAGATAAAAGGATAAACAAACATAAATACAAAGAAACATGCCAAACGGCGACAAAAACATGAAAAGAACTCCTTGCTTTACGATCTCCACAGCTCTGAACATTCAAATCTCAGACCACCTGTTCATAGGTCAAGCAACCCTCTGAACCACATTTCACTTACGCATCTCACATGAATCGCACCAAAAAACACAAGTGAAATGAACAAAACGTATAGTAAAACATATCGCAAAACGATAATACCTACGAAGATAAAAACGCTCGAAATTCGAAGTTCCACAAACGCATAAAGACACCAAGAGCCACACACAATGAACTGGAGAAAACATAGGGACCCTCTTATAAAACAACATAATCTCATAAGAACGTTAGCAAAGAAATACCAAAGCAGCTTAACCACCCTACCCTAAACCTTCGTTTTTCTATTCCTCATAACAACATGGCTTACTAAAAGGCAACGCTGCTTAGTATTCTGATGATCAACAAACCTACATTTTGGTATGTCGAAAAGACCAAACCACAGATACCATTTCCTGTCTCTTCACAAAGCGCATCCCTCTCCCACCCCACTCCAAAATCTAAAGCTCCATCATAGCTCTATCTTAACACCGCAAAAACACCGCGAGAACACCCTTTAACCGCACATCCCCCTACTCTCCGAAAAAAAAACGCTTCTCAAAACACTAAAAATCCCATAATCGCCTATCCTTCAGCAAAATAACAAAAAAACAAATGACAATAGGAACCATACAACCAGAAAGTGAAACGCAGAAAACCATCATAAAACCGTTCTCTGCTCAAGCAAGGTATGCGAAAAGAAGTTCGGTCGCATATTTGCGACCGTCCGAGAGTCACACCTTACCTTAGCATCAGAAACCAGCCCCCTACCCTCCACCATATATATAGAATAACCAAACAGAAGCTACAAACCAGGAGCTGAACCGAAAACCCGAGAGAAAAAAGGAAGAAGGGCAAACCCATGCATAAACGTACTAAAAACGAAACAAACCGAAAAAAGAAGATAAAAATGATGACATGTATGCTTTTTTCATCTTTATTAAAGCACACATACAAAAGAAACACCTACTTCTTCTCTTTCATAAATGGCCAGCAAGGGCCACCAGAAAGACCCATTAACCTACAAAACATGCCTAATGGCGTTGCGAAACATGCCTAACCGAGGCGCGATACATGCCTAACCGAGATGCGATACATGCCCAATCGTAACACGAAAGATGCCCTTTCACAATGCCAAACATGCCTAATCGCGAAACGTATTTATTTATTTGGTTATTTATAGATGTTTTTATTTGTTTGTATATACCGTTTATTGTTTTTATGTTTGTTTATATATATACGCATAGAAAGAAAGTGTAAAGATAGATAATAAAGAAAAACAAAACGAACAAGCATAATGGCAAAAGAGATCTCACAAACAGTAAGATAAGCGCTAAGGAGCCTACTCATAAGAAATGATTGCATAAAGCGTTCACTGATAGGCTTTTACGCAAAGAAATGTTTGAAAAGCACGTAACGCCAAAACGCAAGCGCTAAGAAATGATCCGGAAAGCAGAGAGGAGCGGTGGGGTAGGGCAGGGCGGCTCCCCAAACATCATAAAAAAGAAAAGAGAAAAAGAAAAAAGAGAATTTTATCAAAGAGTTAGATATCTTTAGTAAATCATTAGTTTATCATGATATTAGTAGGGGCCTCCTAACTCGCTGATTATCAACCGCTCCAAAGCCCAACTGACGACAAATTAGTAACATGGTGCGACAAATTGGGAACATCGCTGCGACAAATTAGTAAGGTAGTTGCGACAAATTAGTAACATGTTTTGGCAAGCGTCGACAAATTGGGAATATGACGGCGACGAATAGGGAGAATGATTTTGTTTATGTGATTATTATATTACGAATACAGGGTGTTTTGTGTTCTTTTAGCGTTCGATCACTTGTCCGTGCTTCAAATAACACGTTTTTAACCACCTCTACAAACGTCACAAAACCAATGGTTTACACGTTTGTGCGACAAATTAGTAACATACCTTTGTTGGGCTTTTCTTGTCTTTTGCGACAAATTGGTAGGTTGCTGAATATCGGTTACAAAACACCAATGTCGCAGCGCTACCCAACCTGCTACCTGTTTGATTGCGAGGAATGTGGAGTGGGGAATGAGGTATGGTTCCTCATGAGGGTAAATGGTTTAATGTGAAGTGGTTAGGTTGAAACAGTCGGGTAGGGCAAGCACTGCCGTCGTGGTTGTAGACTGGTGCGTTGCGCATCGGTCCCAGAGCGTTCCTTTCGATTTGTGGGGCTTTGCCGAGTGGCATGGGCATTTCTGTTCAAAAGGAAAAGAACGAGGCGCCTTCTGACTGTCATCATTACCGATGGGGCTTCACCGAGCATCGTGCTTTTGATAAAGGCAGCCCGCATGGCCAACTCATCATTCCGCGCTCCCCATCCCCGCATGGCACCCTCAGAAACCGCCTTTTGGGGCCTTAATCCGCCTTTTTTCGTCTTTGGAGCAAAAAAGTTGGGGAAAAATTTGGAGGAACCAACAAAAAGCCCTACCTTTGCACCCGCAAAAGCAATAAGGCATCGTCCTTATGTTTAGCACGGCAATATGCCTTCCATGACTTGCATAGCAAGTAAGGAGAGATGGCAGAGTGGTCGATTGCACCGGTCTTGAAAACCGGCGTACTGAGAGGTACCGGGGGTTCGAATCCCTCT
>NZ_JAXVAE010000091.1:0-6054 GCF_037460745.1 Hallella sp.
TCGGGCTTTGTGATATTTTAAAAGAGGGTGTGAATTTTGACACACCCCCTTTTGTATCATTGACCCTTATGTGTTTCGTGTATGCTCTCCGAGAGAAGCCTGTAGAGCTTTTGCCATGTTGGCGAGTCGGCCATCAGCTGCGTTTGCGCGTTGATCACATTCTCATCGTAGCGCACGGCAGGACCCGTTTGGGCCTCGTGGGGCGAGAGCGTTTGCACCTTGCGTGCCGTCTCGTTGATGAGGGGCAACATCACGTCGAAGGGCACGTTGTGGGCCGCAAGAATCTTGGAAGAGATGTGGTAGCAGTGGTTCACAAAGTTGCACGCCCACACCGCCGAGAGGTGAAGGTACTTTCGGTCGGCAGAGGACAGCGTGTAGACCCGTTGCGTGATGGAGTTGGCCAAGGCCTTGATGGTTTTCTCCGCCACGTCGTCGTTATACTCTATGAATGTGGGAATGACGGAGAAGTCCACTTCGGCGGCCTTGGAGAAGGTCTGCATGGGGTAGAGCACCCCGTAGTGCGGCACACGGCCATTGAACACCTCCATAGGTATGGATCCCGCTGTATGCAAGAACACGCCTTTCCCTCGGCCCATGCAGGCCGTTGCGGGCACTTGGTCTAACGCCGAGTCTTTTACCGAGATGATATACGCGTCGGCATCGTCTGCCAGTAGGGTTAGGTCGTCGGTGGCGTCGCAACCGAGGGCTTGGGCCAACACGCTGGCCGACGCCAACGTCCTGCTGTACACTTGGCAGATGTCATGTCCGGCTTCTTTCAAGGCCTTGCCAAGGTGGGTGGCCAGGTTTCCGGCACCTATTAAAACAATCTTCATTCGTATTGTGTTGCTATTCTTACTTGTCGATGACAGGCGTGGGCTTACTCAGCGCCGCACCTATCGCCGTACAAAACTCGCTTCTCTCTGGGATGATAAACCTTACGTTGTAGACCTTGTCGAGCTTGGGGTAGATTTCCTTGCACTGATGCAGCTGCGAGAGGTTTCCGATAAGCACATAGTCGCGTATGCCACTGTTGAGCGAACTGAGAATCGTGGCCGACCCGATGGCTTGCAGCACCATGCAGATGAGTCCTTTCGCGATGTCCTCACGCCGTGCGTTTCCCTGAGCGTTGGCAAATAGGCTGGCTGTGGCATCCATAGGAAGGCCTGGTAGCGGGTGGGCCGATATGTCGCCGATGTTGAGGTTGATGTTCGACACGTCGCCGTCGAGAGCCATCTCGGAGATCTGCATAATGTTGTCGGTTTGCAGCAGCAGTCGGCTCAATCCGTTGAGCGTGCCGCCCCCAATGCCTATGCCTCCGATGTGTCGGATGTCGCCATGGTCGTACGACACCAGTGAGGTGCCGGTGCCCATCGACACCACAATCATGCGGTTGAGCCTTGACACGAAGGCCGCCCCCAATCCGTCGGCCACAAACTCTCCGACCCGATGCGTGGGCAGGCCATAGATGGGGCGGTCGATGTAAGCCGCACCCACGCCTGTGAGCATAACGCGTTCCACCTCGTTGAGGCTTATGTCGTTGTCGTGAAGAAACTTTCCGAAGGCGCCATAGAGCGATGTTACCGGGTCGGTGGCCTTGATCCAAACGGGCGATATGATCTCACCCTCGCTGATGCCCACGATCTTTGTTGTAGAGATCCCTACGTCGATACCAATGGCTATGTTCATTGCTGTGTGTTGTTGTCGGTTTCGTTCAGTAGCCTCTGCAGTTGGTCGATGATGTCGGCTGCCACTTTGTCTTTGCTCTTCTTGGGATAGTTGGTTCTGCCTTCGGCCGAGATGATGGCAATCTGGTTGTCGTCGCTTCTGAAGGTTGTGCCTGGGATGCGGGTGGAGTTGAGCACGATGAAGTCGGCGTTCTTCTTTCTGCGTTTCTCCTCCGCGTTCTTCTCCTCGTTGTTGGTCTCCAAGGCGAAGGCCACGATTCGCTGACGTTCCGTCTTCATCTTGCCCAATGTGGCCGCAATGTCCTGCGTAGGCACAAGGTCGATGTGCAGTCCGTCGCCCTCGCGCTTGATCTTCACGTCGTTCACCTGAGCCGGCTTGAAGTCGGCTACCGCCGCGCAGAGAATGGCGGCGTCCTCGTTGGCGAACGCCTCCGTGGCAGCGTTGAACATCTCCTCGCAACTCTCAACATCGATGCGGTGAATGTTGGGATGGCATTGCAAGGCCACAGGCCCGGCCACCAAGGTTACCTCCGCTCCCCGCTTCCTACATTCCTCGGCGAGCGCGAAGCCCATCTTGCCACTTGAGTAGTTGCCGATGAAACGCACGGGGTCGATCTTCTCGTAGGTGGGTCCGGCCGTGATGAGGATGCGTTTTCCCGATAGGGTGGGGCGCCCCTCGGTGGTCGAAGGCTCTTCGCCGCCCTCGTGTGCCAGTTCGCGCTCCAGTGCCGCGATGATGTTCTCAGGCTCCTCCATGCGTCCCTTGCCCTCCAGTCCGGAGGCCAGGAATCCGCTTGCCGGCTCCACGATATGGTTGCCGTAGCTTCTCAGGGTGTCCATGTTGTGCTGGGTCGATGGATGGCGGTACATATCGAGGTCCATAGCCGGCGCAATGAACACCGGCGCCTTCATCGACAGGTAGGTGGTGATGAGCATATTGTCGGCCACACCGTTGGCCATTTTTGCCAATGTGCTGGCTGTGCAGGGAGCTATGAGCATGGCGTCTGCCCATAGCCCGAGGTCGACATGCGAGTTCCATGTGCCGTCGCGCTGCGAGAAAAACTCGCTGATGACAGGCTTGTGGGTTAGTGCGCTCAGCGTAATGGGTGTGATAAACTCCTTGCCCGAGGGTGTGATGACCACTTGCACCTCGGCGCCGCGCTTGATTAGGCCGCGGATGATGAGGCAAGCCTTGTAGGCCGCGATCGATCCGGTGATGCCTAACACAATCTTTTTTCCTTTTAGCATATCCTATTAAATAAGGTGTTATGTTAAGACTCTTGGCTTATTGGGTGCAAAGTTACAAAATAATTATATATCTTTGCAGTTTCAAATCAGTTATAAGTAATGGGATATTTAACAACAGACAAGAAAAAGATTACAACACAGACATTTGCAGAGATGAAAGCCGCTGGTGAGAAGATAGCCCAGCTCACTTCTTATGACTTCACCACCGCGGGCATTTTGGACCGTGCCGGCATCGATTCTATTCTCGTGGGCGACTCCGCCTCCAACGTGATGGCCGGCAATGAGACGACTCTGCCCATCACCGTCGATGAAATGATCGTTTATGCCCGTGGCGTGGTTCGCGCCTGCCACCACTGTCTGGTGGTGTGCGATATGCCGTTCGGCTCCTATCAGGTGAGTCGTGAGGAGGCTGTTCGCAATGCCGTTCGCATCATGAAAGAGACGGGTGCCGATGCTTTGAAGTTGGAAGGCGGTGCCGAGATTGTCGACACCATTCGCGCCATTATCGCAGCCGGCATACCCGTGGAGGGCCACCTGGGCCTCACACCGCAGAGCATACATAAGTTGGGTGGCTATGGCCTTCGCGCCAAGGAAGAGGCCGAGGCCGCAAAGCTCCTGGCCGATGCCCACGCCCTCGACGACGCAGGATGCTTCGCCATAACCCTCGAGAAGGTTCCGGCCAAGCTCGCCGCACAGGTCACCCGTGAGGTGAAGGCCGTGACGATTGGCATTGGAGCCGGTCCCGACACCGATGGCCAGGTTCTTGTTTATGCCGACGCCCTTGGCATGACACAGGGTTTCAAGCCCAAGTTCTTGCGCCACTTTGCCGACATGGCTACGACGATGACCGCTGGTGTGCATGCGTATGTCGATGCGGTGAAGACGGGAGGTTTCCCCAGTGTCGAGGAGAGTTATTAGGGGCTAACTCCAAAATAATGACCGACTTGGGTCAAAACAAATAAAGAGGATGTGGCGAACACATCCTCTTTTTATTTGTACCATGATACGTATGGTGTTTTCTTTCTAAAGCTTGTTGCCCTCTTTGGGGAACACGATGGTGGGCTTGAACGACTTGGCCTCCTCGAAGTCCATGAGCGCATAGGAGATGATGATGATGGTGTCGCCAATCTGCACCTTGCGTGCTGCGGCTCCATTGAGGCAGATGCATCCCGATCCACGCTCGCCCTTGATGATGTAGGTTTCGAAGCGCTCGCCATTGTTGTTGTCTACAATTTGCACCTTCTCGCCAGCAATCATGTTGGCGGCGTCCATCAGGTCCTCGTCGATGGTTATGCTGCCCAGGTATTTCAGGTTGGCGTCGGTAACTGTCACGCAGTGCAACTTGCTTTTGAGTACTTGTATTTGCATGATCTTTTGGGTTTTAACTTATTGGTTATCCTTTGATGATGTGTAGCTGATGTGGTCGATGAGTCGGATGGGCGTTTTTCCGCAATACACGGTGATGCATCCCACCACATAGTTGCTGTCGTCCCAGTTGCTTACATCGAGCAGTGTGTTTCCGTCAACAATCTCGAAATACTCCACATCCAGGCCGTCGATGGCGTTGATGTCGGCCACCACCTTATCGTGTGTTTCCTTCACCGTGTGGCTCTTGGCATAGTCTACGCTCTTCTTTAGCGCTTCGTAGATATGTGGAGCGATGGCGCGCTCGTCGGGAGCGAGCAGTGTGTTGCGCGAGCTCTTGGCCAGTCCGTCGGCGTCGCGAACGATGGGGCACTCCACAATCTTTGTAATCTTATCGTAGCCAATATAGCTCACGAGACGTTTCACCACGGCAATCTGCTGCCAGTCTTTCTCACCGAAGTAGGCGCGGTTGGGCTTCACGATGTAGAAGAGGCGGCTCACCACCTGGCACACGCCATTGAAATGTCCTGGGCGCTTGGCACCCTCCATGACCGTCGACTGGGGTGGGAACTCGAAGTGGCGGGTGTCGGGAGTGGGGTACATCTCCTTCACCGAGGGAGCGAACACATATTGTGCGCCACACTCCTCGCAGAGCTTGCAGTCGGCGTCGAGCGTGCGCGGATAGCGTTCCAAGTCGCCAGGGTCGTTAAACTGTGTGGGGTTGAGGAATACGGAAACCACAGTGGCTCCGTTATCCTTCACGCTGCGCTTGATGAGCGAGGCATGACCCTCGTGAAGCGCACCCATGGTTGGCACCAGTCCAACCTCTTTTCCTTCGTGGCGAACCTGGAAGAGCTCGTTCTGAAGGTCAACAATTGATGTGAATACTTTCATTGCCTATTTTGTTACGAGAGTGCAAAGTAACAACATTTTTGGCTAACCGACAAGAAATGTCTGATGTTTCTTCTTGATAATCTGCCAATTGCTTATAACGCATGGAGGGCTCGCAATCAATTTGTTGCTGATGTTAACCCCCAATCGGCCATTAGGCCGAAATAGGAGAAACACAGAGATGTTTTATCTTCTTTTCGATTCTTGTCAGCGTTTCTTTCGGTCTAATGACCGGTTTGGGTTAAAGTATCTAAGGAGACAACGGTCAATGAGGTAAACACTTCGCACATGGCACACTAACCTCCCATGGTTCTTCTGCCGATGTCCATGCGGTGCCTTGTCAGGTCTTTTGGTTAAAAAGTTGTGTCGGATTTTCGAGTGAACCAGCGAGCGAAATGGCGGAATTTTGCATTTCCAACGAGCGGCGTTGCGCCGAGCTCGTGCCATAAGGCATCTTTCGCGTTGCGAAAGCTAAGGTATCGCGCTGCGAAAGACCATGTATCGTCTTGCGGATGGGCATGTTTCGCACCACGAAACATGCCCAATCCGCAAGACGAAAAGGTTAAATGTGGAGTGTTGAATGTTGGGGTTGAGAGTGTAAGTGGCTAATAATAAGGGCGTTGTGTAAATCTTCTGAGAATTGCGTATTTACGCCAAACGATGGGTTCGTGGAAAAGAAGTGTGTAGTTTGGGCTATAGTTTGTTGCGATCTTTCGGTTATTAACCGATGGCTTGCCATGGAGGAACATGCGGTACAATATAACGTTAACACAGTTAAAAAGGTTACATATTCTAAAATTATATTGTAACTTTAGTACTGATGCGATAAAATCGTAACTATTCAGCGAAAGGGCATGGCGGGGTA
>NZ_JAXVAE010000092.1:0-21402 GCF_037460745.1 Hallella sp.
GATAATTTAAGGGGTGGAAAACATGACAAGCTAAATCCGTTTAAGACATTTCGCAGTGCGAAACATGGCTAATCGAGGCTCGATACATGCCCGAACGCAACTCGATACATGCCTGATGTTGAAGTAAGGCCCCATTGTTTGAGTCGAAGATCTCGCCCAAACAGGTTTTCCTCGTCTGGTTCACGTAAAAAGTGCGCACATTTTTTTCAGAACAATTCCAACAATCCCATGGGGGGGGGGGACGCTATCTTGAGAAATGTTTCAATGCTCCAGTAGATGGAGTCTGATGGGCACGCAGCATCATGCAACTGTTGGCATAGAAATCAATAAGCGCCAGTCCCATGATTTCAAGTCCATGCTTATGTCTTTGGACAAGCACTTCTCAAATGTCGGCATGATGAATTGTGGCACTCTTATCTTAAAGTATGCGTTATCCGATCTGCTTATCTTGTCTTTCTGATAATGTCGGTGATTTGGCGCCGCATCTTTTCATGACCTATACAAAAAAGCCATTCGTCACGAAAATCCAAGGGGTTGCCGCAACAGGTTTAGGTTAATTTTCATATCTTTGCATACACACCTAAAACATAAAGCTATGATTACGCTGATTGACTTTATAGTGAGAACGGGCTGCGCCTTCCTCATGGGCACACTCATCGGCATGGAGCGGCAATATCGCCAGCATAGCGCAGGCCTGCGTACCAACGTGCTTGTGGCGGTGGGAGCGGCCGCCTTCACCATACTGTCGGTCACCATGACGTCGGGTGGCACGGGCGACCCCTCGCGCATCGCGGCGCAGATTGTGTCGGGCATTGGCTTCCTGGGTGGCGGACTGATCCTGAAGGAGGGATTCACCGTGAGGGGACTCAACACGGCGGCCACAATATGGTGCTCGGCGGCCTGCGGAACACTGGCGGGCGTGGGCATGTACCTCGAAGCCTTCGTGTTGGTGGCGTGTGTGCTGATCACCCATTGCGTGTTTCGGCCCCTCGGCACCTTCATCCTGAAGCTCAACACCAAGATGTACCACTACACGGTGCGGGCCGAGTGTATGAAACATTCGGCCGACCGAACCCAGCAGTTTCTCATGGACATGCTGGCGTTCAACAAGAACATAAAGGTGAACGCCCTGTTCTACAAAGGGGCGGGCGACAAGGTGGTGGTGTGCTGCGACATGCAGATATTGGGCGAGCACAAGTCGCTGCTCGACCTCGTGGTGTCGCGCCTCCGCTCTCGTCCCGACGTGTTCAGCGCCGGTTGGGAGCGCCAAGAGTCGCCCCAGGAGGATTTCTGACCGCACCGTGGCATGGCGCTCACTTGCCGCTTTGGCCCCAAGCCATGTGCCATGCCGAAGGCCGAAAGGCAGCTTCGGCGCTTGGGGCATCGCTGGCGTGAATAATTCTTAAATATCCGAGGCAACGTGCACGATTGTTGCATTTAATCGTTACTTTTGCCCTCGATTAAAGTCCAAGGCGGCCACCGAGCCGTTGGGAGGACTTGCCCTATCCAACAAGAAATAAGGGGTGCTTCACGATTGTGTTGCTGAGATTATACCCATAGAACCTGACGCAGGTAATGCTGCCGCAGGGATTGCTTCCTTCACGGTAACGACAGGTGATAGCGAGGCTGTTTCTATTCCGTATTGTCTTTTGTGGTACGTAGCGCCGATGCTCCCCTGCCAACACAGGAAAGCATGAAATATCTTTGCGCACTGACCATTGCCGGATCCGACAGTTGTGGCGGAGCAGGCTTGCAAGCCGACATCAAGACGATGTCGGCCTTAGGGGTTTATGCTGCATCGGCCGTCACATCGGTCACGGTGCAGAACACGCTGGGCGTGCAAGCCGTGCAGGCCATCAGGCCCGACGTGGTGGCCGGACAGATCCACGCCGTGATGGACGACGTGGCGCCCGTGGCCATCAAGATTGGCATGGTGAACGACCGCCCCACCCTGCAGGCCATTACCGACGCCTTGCGCCCCTACCATCCGCGCTTTGTGGTGGTCGACCCAGTCATGGTGTCGACCAGTGGGTCGCCCCTGATGCAGCCCGACGCTGTCGACGCCTTTTGCCAACAGTTGTTGCCCATGGCCACGGTGCTCACGCCCAACCTGCCTGAGGCCGAGGTGTTGGCCCATATGCCCATCCGCTCCTTCGCCGACATGGACGAGGCCGCATGCCGCATTCTCCAACTGGGATGCAAGGCCGTGCTTATCAAGGGCGGCCATTGGGAAGGCCAACAGAAGGTGGACCGCCTGTATATGCCCGGCCAACCGCCCCGCTCCTACGAGCATCCCACCATCGAAACCCGCAACACCCATGGCACGGGATGCACGCTCTCGTCGGCCATCGCGTCGTTCTTGGCACGCGGCCTGGCCCTGTCCGAGGCTGTTGGCAGCGCCGTCGACTACCTGGCCCAAGCCATTGAGGCCGGCAAGGATGTTGCCATTGGAGCCGGCCACGGGCCCGTCGACCACTTGTTCAACCCTGAAAAACTCATCAAGTCATGATACAATTTATCACACACGCCAACGCGCGCTATGGATATGTGGAGGGCGCACAACTGGCGCTCGAGGGCGGATGCCGATGGATTCAGCTCCGCATGAAAGGGGCCACCGAGGCCGAGTTTATGGAGGCTGCCAAGCCCATTGGCGACCTGTGCCGCAAGCATGGCGCCACGTTTGTGCTCGACGACCATGTGGAATGGGTGGAGCGCACGGGAGCCGACGGCGTTCACCTGGGAAAGAACGACATGCCCGTGGATGAGGCGCGCCGCATCTTGGGCAACGACAAGATCATTGGCGGAACGGCCAACACGTTCGACGACGTGGAGCGACTGCACCGACAAGGTGCCAACTACATAGGGTGTGGCCCCTTCCGATTCACCACCACCAAGAAAAACCTGTCGCCCATCCTCGGCCTGGAGGGCTATCGCCACATCGTGGAGCAGATGAGAGCCCACAACATCGACCTGCCCATTGTGGCCATTGGAGGAATCCTGGCCGACGACATCACGTCGGTGATGCAAACGGGCGTAACGGGCATTGCCGTGAGTGGCGCCATCCTCAACGCCAACGACCCCGTCGACGAGATGCAACGCTTCGTCGGACTGGTGGACGACCAGGGCTGACCCACCCCACCGTTTCCAACGAGAACCAACCTGAATAACCATTATATGAAGACAGACATCAAATTCGATTATCCTTCCTCTGAGAAGGTTTACCTGAGCGGCAAGCTCTATCCCGACCTCCGCGTCGGCATGCGCCGCGTGCGACTGACGCCCACCGTAACCATCGAGAACGGTGTGCGCCACGAGGAGCCCAACAAGCCGGTCTACGTATACGACACCAGCGGACCCTACAGCGACCCCGCCGTGGAGATCAACCTCGAGAAGGGACTGCCCCGACTGCGCCAGCCATGGATCGACGGTCGTAAGGAGGGACAAACGCAGATGTATTTCGCCAAGCAGGGCATCATCACACAGGAGATGGAGTATGTGGCCATACGCGAGAACATGAACTGCGAGGAACTGGGCATCAAGACCCACATCACACCGGCCTTCGTGTGCAAGGAGATTGCCGAGGGACGCGCCGTCATCCCCGCCAATCGCAAGCACCCCGAGGCGGAACCGATGATCATCGGCACCCATTTCCTCGTGAAGATCAACACCAACATCGGAAACTCGGCCACCACATCGGGCATCGAGGAGGAGGTCGACAAAGCGGTGTGGAGCTGCAAATGGGGTGGCGACACGCTCATGGATCTCTCCACGGGCAACGACATACACGAGACGCGCGAGTGGATCCTGCGCAACTGTCCCGTGCCAGTGGGAACGGTGCCCATGTACCAAGCCTTTGAGAAGGTGAACGGCAAGGCCGAGGACCTTACGTGGGACGTCTTCCGTGAGACGCTTATCGAACAGTGTGAGCAGGGCGTGGACTACTTCACCATCCACTGCGGCATCCGACTGAAGAACATCCACCTGGCCGACACGCGCCTCACGGGCATCGTGAGCCGTGGCGGAAGCATCATCTCCAAGTGGTGCAAGGTGCATCAGAAGGAGAGCTTCCTCTACGAGCACTTCGACGACATCTGCGACATCTGCGCCCAATACGACGTGGCCATATCGCTCGGCGACGGCTTGCGGCCAGGCTGCACACACGACGCCAACGACGCGGCGCAGTTTGCCGAACTCGACACCATGGGCGAACTGGTGGAGCGCGCTTGGGCCAAGAACGTGCAGGCGTTTATCGAAGGTCCCGGCCATGTGCCCATGCACAAGATCAAGGAGAACATGGAGCGACAGATAGAGAAGTGCCACGGCGCACCGTTCTACACGCTCGGCCCGCTCGTAACCGACATCGCGCCGGCCTACGACCACATCACATCGGCCATCGGAGCATCGATGATTGGATGGTATGGAACGGCCATGTTGTGCTACGTCACACCCAAGGAGCACCTGGCCCTGCCCGAGAAGGAGGACGTGCGAACGGGTGTGGTGACCTACAAGATCGCCGCCCACGCCGCCGACCTGGCCAAGGGGCACCCCGGAGCCACCGTGCGCGATGACGCGCTGAGCAAGGCACGCTACGATTTCCGATGGAAAGACCAGTTCAACCTGTCGCTCGACCCGGAGCGCGCGCTCGAGTATTACAAGACGAGCAACACCGTCGACGCCAACTATTGCACCATGTGCGGACCCAACTTCTGCGCCGCACGCATCAGCCACTCGCTCAAGAACTGCGAGGGATAATAACGTTAACTGTTTAAATACATAAGAAAAATGATTGAGACACAAGTATCAAAAGGTATCATCAGTACCTATTTCGACAAACTGCAGAAAAACTTGGACCTCGACGTGGCCATCGTAGGCGGTGGCCCCTCGGGCATCGTGGCAGCCTACTATCTGGCCAAGGCCGGTCTGAAAGTGGCACAGTTCGACCGCAAGCTGTCGCCCGGCGGCGGCATGTGGGGCGGCGCCATGATGTTCAACCAGATTGTCATTCAGGAGGAAGCCTTGCACATCGTGAAGGATTTCGACATCAATTACGCGCCCTTCGAGGACGGCCTCTACACCATCGACTCGGTGGAGAGCACATCGGCACTGCTCTACCACGCCGTGCACGCTGGCGCAACCATCTTCAACTGCTACTCGGTGGAGGATGTGGTGTTTAAGGACAACGTGGTGAGCGGTGTGGTGGTCAACTGGACACCGGTGCTCCGCGAAGGCCTGCACGTCGACCCGCTGAACATCATGGCCAAGTGTGTCATCGACGGAACGGGCCACGACAGCGAGATGTGTAAGGTGGTGGCCAGCAAGAATGGCATTCGCCTCGACACCGCCACGGGTGGCGTCATCGGTGAGCGCTCGCTCGATGTGGTCGAGGGCGAGCGCATGGTGGTTGAGGGAACCCGCGAGATTTACCCGGGCCTCTACGTATGCGGCATGGCCTCGTCTGCCGTGGCCGGCACACCGCGCATGGGACCCATCTTCGGCGGCATGATGCTCTCGGGCAAGAAGGTGGCCGACCTGATCATCGAGAAGTTAAAGAAGTAAGCCGCATGGGCGGCGAAAGCCTCGGACTTTCCCACTAACTGAAACCGAAACCCTTTCCATATCATGAAATGGATCGTCATCACCTCTCCCGACTTCGTGCCGGGAGAGGCTTTTTTCATCGACAAGCTCTTCGATCATGGGCTCGACCTGCTGCATCTGCGCAAGCCCGGAGCCTCCGCCGACGAGTGCCGTGACCTGTTGGAGCGCATACCCGAGCGGTGGCGTGGACAGGTGGTGCTGCATGAGCATTTTGAGTTGGCCGAGGCCTACGGCGCGCATGGCATCCATCTGAACCGCCGCAACCCGCAAGCGCCCGAGGGTTATGGCGGCAGCGTGTCGTGCTCATGCCACAGCCTGGAGGAGGTGGCGGCCAGCAAGCCACGGCGCCAATATGTGTTTCTCAGTCCCATCTTCGACAGCATTTCCAAGGTGGGCTACGCCGCCGCGTTTCCCGAGGAGCAGCTCCGCCAAGCCGCCAAGGAGCGGCTCATCGACCGTCAGGTGGTGGCCTTGGGTGGCGTAACGGCCACAAACATCGCCGCGCTCAGGGCCTGGCACTTTGGAGGCGCCGCTTTCCTGGGCGACGTGTGGAGCCGCATGGGCGATCCCAACGTCGATGCTTACCTCGCCCACCTGCGCCAGTTGCTGCACGAATAGGCTGGGCGCATCTGCGTTCAACCACACCAAAGCGTTAACCCCCAATGGGCCATTAGGTCGATTGGGGGTTACTTGACGACGGGCAGGCCCTGCTCTTTCCACCGCAAGATGCCTCCCTTCATGTCGACCACGTGGAAGCCTTTCTTCTGCATGTAGACGGCGGCGGCGTTGCTACGGCGACCGCTGCGGCAATAAATATAATAGGTGCGCTGGCGACAGAGCTTCTTCATGCCGTGTCGGAATACTTTCGTGTTGAGCCAATCGAGGTTGGTGGCGCCATCAAGGTGGTCCTCGGCAAACTCGGAGGGGCGGCGCACATCGAGCAGCACGGCGGTGGAGTCGGCCCGCGCGGCCTCAATAAACGGCTTTGGCTCCAACGTCAGGACAGGCGTTTGGGCCGAGCAACTGCCGCAGAACGACAAGGCGGCAAGGAGGGTGAGAAGTATGTGTTTCATGATTCTAATGTTAAGCGCAAGCCAAAGGCCCACGCGTTAGACAACTGCAAAAGTAAGCATTATTTTCCATAAGCATGGCATCTTCGCCCATTTCATTACATTCCACGTCTCATCTCTTGCTGGCAATGGGGAATCACGCAAAGAACAAGTCTGCCAAACAGCTGGCCGAACGGAGACCAACGACCAACCGAAAGCTCCACCCTCACGCTTGCCCAACAGACGAAAAACCGACGGAAAAGCCCAAGACTTGTTTCGCAAACCATGCCAGTGGGGGGCGATTTGATGGCCCAAAAGGACGCGAAAGGACAAAAAACATTAATTGTATGCAGTTTTTTCGCAAAACACGACCAACTAAACGAATAGTTTTGTACCTTTGCCAACTAACAGACAAGCCTAATAAATTAATTCCATTATGGTAAAATTAAACTTATCGTCTCAGATTGTACTGAACAAGGTACCTGAGGAATTCTATCATCCTAAAACCGCTGTAGAACTGTCAGAGCTGACTCGTTGTGAGAAGCTTCCCACAACCATCTTCCCTAAAACAGAAGAGGGCGCGCTGAGCATTGCTACCACCATTGCCAACGCTATCCGCCAGAAACAGCAGTCGGGCCAGTACTGCGTGCTCGGTTTGGGCACCGGTTCAAGCCTCACTCCGGTATTCAACGAGCTCATCCGCTTGCACAAGGAGGAGAAGCTGAGCTTCTCTAACGTGGTCGTGTTCAACGCCTACGAGTACTTCCCCTTGCAGCCGAGCGCAAAGAACTCTACACTCAACCAGCTGAAAGAGCGCCTGCTCAACCACATCGACATCAATCCGCAGAACGTGTTCACGCTCGAAGGCACCGTGCCCCAGGATCGCGTGCAGGAGTCGTGCCGCCTCTATGAGCAGCGCATCCAGAGTTTCGGCGGCATCGACATCATGCTGCTCGGCATCGGCCGCATTGGCAACATCGCCATCAACGAGCCGGGTTCAAGCCTCACCTCAAGCTCACGCCTCATCCTGATCGACAGCCTCACACGCGAGGAGATGTCGATGAGCCAGTCGACCAACGAGACGGTGCCTCCCTGCGCCGTAACCATGGGTATCTCCACCATCCTGAAGGCCCGCCAGATCTTCCTCACCGCATGGGGCGAGGAGAAGGCTGCCATCATCCAGAAGTGTGTGGAGGGCTCGATCAGCGACGCCATCCCCGCCACATTCCTGCAGACCCACAACGACGCCCACGTGATGATCGACCTCGCAGCCGCTGGCCGATTGACACGCATCGTTCACCCCTGGCTCGTCACCAGCTGCAAGTGGACCGACAAGCTCACACGCGCCGCACTGGTGTGGTTGTGCGAGGTTACAGGCAAACCCATCCTGAAGCTTACCAACAAGGATTATAATGAGAACGGCTTGTCTGAGCTGCTCACCATCTACGGATCAGCCTATAACGCCAACATCAAGATCTTCAACGACTTGCAGCACACCATCACCGGATGGCCCGGCGGCAAGCCCAACGCCGACGACACCTATCGTCCCGAGCGCGCCACACCGTTCCCCAAGCGCGTCATCGTGTTCTCTCCGCACCCCGACGACGACGTCATCTCAATGGGTGGCACCATCCGTCGACTGGTGGAGCAGGGTCACGACGTGCACATTGCCTACGAGACCAGCGGTAACATCGCTGTGGGCGACGAGGAGGTTACACGCTTCATGCACTTCATCAATGGCTTCAACCAGATCTTCGATGGCAACAAGGACGAGGTCATCAAGAACAAATACAAGGAGATCAAGGAGTTCTTCAAGAAGAAGAAGGACGGCGATACCGACACACGCGACATCCTGACCATCAAGGGTCTGATTCGCCGCGGTGAGGCTCGCACAGCCTGCACATACAACAAGATTCCGCTCGACCACGTTCACTTCCTCGACCTGCCGTTCTATGAGAGCGGTACCATCGAGAAGCTCCCCATGACCGAGAAAGATGTCGACATCGTTCGCAAGCTTATCACTGAGGTGAAGCCTCATCAGATTTACGTCGCCGGCGACCTGGCCGACCCCCACGGCACACACCGCAAGTGCACCGACGCCGTGCTCGCTGCCATCGACCTGGAGAAGGAGGCCAAGGCCGAGTGGCTCAAGGACTGCCGCATCTGGATGTACCGCGGAGCATGGGCCGAGTGGGAAATCGAGAACATCGAGATGTGTGTGCCCATGAGCCCTGAGGAGCTCAGAGGCAAGCGCAACTCTATCCTCAAGCACCAGAGCCAGATGGAGAGCGCTCCGTTCCTGGGCAACGACGAGCGCCTGTTCTGGCAGCGTTCGGAGGACCGCAACCGCAACACCGCCAAGATTTACGACAACCTCGGTCTGGCTTGCTACGAGGCCATGGAGGCCTTCGTGGAGTATAAGCCCCTCTAACCCCGAAAATGCCCTATGCGCCCAGCGTAGCGCCCATCCCACCTGCAAGGTAGGGCAAAGCGCCACACATAGCGCATAGCAAGCAACACATAGCAAAGGCCCACCCGCCGCCAACATCATGGCAACGGGTGGGCCTTTTGGGTTTGAGTGAGATTCGGATTGCTATCGAATGACCAATTCGGATTGCTATCGAATGACCGATTCGGGGTAAAAGCAACGACCAATGGGAACTAAAAGAGCCCACTGTGCGCGATAGGCATTGGAACCTATTGGGCATAGTGGGCTTCGATTTGCAAGGGAATGGGGATAGAATGGCTGGCGAAGGAAAGCAGAAGGCCAACAGGGTCCAAGAACGCTACGTCATCGTGTTACATGAAGACTTGCCTGGTCCTGGACTATCGGCTTGCTTGCCTGATACAGCGTTTGGGCCAATCTTAGGCGGGCCACACGCTGACCTAACACAGGGCCGTGGCTCATCTTACACGACGCCGCGCTTGGGCTTAGGCAGACTCTTGCCTATCCTTACGCTGCGTTTTTCATGCGGCTACACAGGATTCTCCTGCGGCTACACGAGTTTTTCATGCGGCTACACGAGTTTGCAAGAAACGCAAAAGGGTGCAACCCCCAATCGTCTGGATTGGGGCCTGCACCCTATATAGGCTCCTGTGGCTACACAGGATTTGTCTTGGGATCATCCAAAACAAATCCTGGTAGCTCGAGGCATTCCTCAGCCTCATTCATATCTTTCTTGGCGCTTGCGCCTTACTGCTCGAGCACGCTAAACTCGGCGCAGGTGGCGAAGTCTTGTCCGTCTTGCGAACTCTTGGCTGTGAAGCGGAGGTAACGGGCACGAACGGGCTTCTCGAAGAGCACGCGCTTCAGGTTGCGGTTGTTGGCAAAGGCGCCCTTGGCAATAACGGGGCCCCATGTCTTACCGTCCATGCTGACCTGGATCTCGTAGTCCTTGATGTTGCCGTTCTGCGAGTCCTGACGCGGCAGGTAGCTGAAGCCCTTGAGAGTCTTCGCCGCACCGCAGTCGAAGTCAACCCAGTGGGGATAGTTGGCCACTGTAACGCTGAACATGGTATGCCAGTAGGTGTTGGGATTTCCGTCCACCATATGCTCAGCGTCGCCCTCGCCGCTCTCTACCGAGCTGGCGAACTTCACCGTTACGGGGATGGCGTCGATGCGCTCAAACTGCTGAGAGTAGTTGAAGCGTGAGCCCTTGGCGAAGGCCACCACGCGACCACCCTCCGTGAGGTTGAACGGGCCCTTGTAGACCGATACGCGCTTGGCGTTGTTCACCTTATAATAGATGGTCTGGTTCTTGGCACCGTTAATGGTCACCACACCGTCGGTAGCGCGACTGATGCTCAGCGGAGCCTGTCCGTCGAGCGTCACGTTGGCGAGGTTGGTGAGCTGGTCGTTGGCCATGGTTGTGGTGGGTCGGATGGCGAATCCAAACGACTGTGTGGTGCTCTTTACGCGGTCGGCCTCGAGCGGTCCACCCTGTCCGCAGCTGTTGCCGCCCAGTCCGGTGATGGCGTGGTCGATATGGAGCCACACGCCGTCGCTTGCGGGCAACTCATGGGGATGGTTGGCCATGGCAAGCTGCTGGGCTGAGTAGGGCAGCGCAGAGAAGCTCATCACGCTGTCGGCCACGAAGATGGCACCCTGCTGACCGTCGCTGAGGGCCACCCAGCGGCTATCCTGGTGGTTGGCCATATCCTGCGGCTTGGGGAAATTCTCAAACTCGCGAGCCACATCGGGCTGGTTCCAGATGGCCACAGCCTGACTGGTCTTACGGTCGGGATAGTTGTCGACCGGTCCGCGACCGTAGTATTTCATCTGCTTCATGGCTTTCGGCAACTTCATGGCGTAGCCCAGACGAGCCAGCGTCAGGTTGGATCGGTTGGCCGAAACGGTGCTCTGGTTCTCCACCGTTCCATCGGGATGGATGGTGTAAACCACATTGGTGGTGAACTTAAACTCGGGCTTTCCACCCGTCTTCGTCAGCTTCTTCCAGTTCTTGTCGGCACCTTCGAGCTTGGCGGTCTCGGTGCCCTGGCTCTCCACCACAAACTTCACGCTGACCGTACCGTCGGCGTTGGTCACCACGTGGCTCTCGAGCGCCTTGTGCTCCAGGCAGTGCAAACCGTTGGCATACCATCCCTGGTACACCCAGTTGTCATTGTTCACCCAAGCGCGGAAGGCGTCGAGACGCGGGCCGCATCCGTCGGCAAACATCTGCTTGCCGTTATAGGTAAGGCTGCGGAGCGTTCCGGTAGCCTTGTCGAAGGTCATGGCGAAGGCTTTGCCACCATCGATGGCGATGTCGGCGTTGGTCTCCTTCACATTGATCTTGGCACCCGTCTTAGCAGCCTCTGCGAGCGACGGGCGCTCGGCGGCCGTCTGCACGAGCAGCTGCTGGTCGGCCTGCACATATCCGGCCTTGGCCCACGGTGTGTTGTTCTTCAGGTGGAAGGCCACGTAGAGCTGGTAGTCCTTGCCAGCGTCGAGCTTGGCGTTGGCCAGGCCGTCCACGGTCACCACCTTGTGCTGGCGGGGAGCCACGCTGCCCACAGCCAGTTGGCCCTTAGCCACCTCCAGGCCATCGGCCGTGAGGCTATAGGTCACGTCGTAGTCGGTGAGGTCGCCTGTATAATAGTTCTTATTGAAGATGTCGAGTGTGCCCTTGGCCTTGTCGGCCCATTTCACACCGATGTTCTGATAGACCTTCTTCACCTCGAAGTACTGAGGCTTGGGCTCGAGGTCGCCGAAGATGATACCGTTCATCACAAACTGGCCGTCGTTGGGCGTGTCGCCAAAGTCGCCACCGTAAGCGAGGTAGCGCTTTCCGTCGGGAGTATAGTTGTACATCGACTGGTCGATCCAGTCCCAGATGGCACCACCGCAAAGGAAGTTGGTCGACTCGATGGCATCCCAATAATCCTGCAGGTTGCCCACGGCGTTACCCATGGAGTGGGCATACTCGGAGATGTGGAACGGATACTTGATGTTGAGGTTGCCACGCACGGCAGCGCGCACCCAGTTGACCGAGGGATACTGGTTGGATCCCATGTCAACGATGTCGTTGTTGCGCTCATACTGCACGGGGCGCGAAGGATCATACTCGTGGATGGCAGCGTAGCTGGCCTTAAAGTTGTCGCCAGGTCCGGCCTCGTTGCCAAGGCTCCAGATGGCTATACAGGGATCGTTGACACGAGCGTGGGCCATGGCCATCATGCGTCCGATGTGCTGGTTGAGGAACTCAGGCACGTGGCTCAGACTTTCCTTGCCATAGAAATACTCGTGGCTCTCTATGTTGGCCTCGGCCTCGAGCCAGATGCCATACTTGTTGCAGAGATAATAGAAATAAGGATCGTTGGGATAGTGGGATGTGCGCACGTGGTTGATGTTGCCACGCTTCATCAGCATGATCTCATCCTCCATCTGTTTGCGTGTGATGGCATGGCCACGTGTGGGGTTGGTGTCGTGGCGGTTCACACCCTTGAGCTTCAGCGGCTTACCGTTGACCAAGAGGTAACGGCCCGCCAGTCCGAACTCATCGTCCTTAGCGGCCACGTCGCGAATCTCCACGGTGCGGAAACCGGTCTGTGTGCTGACGGCCTCCACCACGTTGCCCTTCTTGTCGCGCAGCTCGCAAACAAGCGTGTAGACATTGGGCTCCTCAGAGCTCCAGGGGCGCACGTTGGCCACGGTGAAGTTCTCGTGGAGCGTGCTGCTGGCGTTCTTGGCCTGATTGATCTTGCCTGTGGTTGTGGTCAGCACGCGTGCCTCGCCCTCAGCGTCGCCATAGAGCTTGTTGGCGAAGAGCTTAAACACGGCGGTGTAGCCCTTGGCGTCCTTGGTGCCCACATTGCTCACGGTGTAGTCCACGGCGAGCTTGCCTGTGCCGTCGGCCGTCCATGCGGGAATGACCTTGAGGTCGCTCACGTGCACCTTGGGCTTGCTATACACGGCCACGGTGCGGAAGATACCGGGCAGGCGGAACATGTCCTGAGCCTCGAGGAACGAACCGTCGGAAGAGCGATACACCTCCACGGCCACCTCGTTATGGCCAGGCTTGGCCCACTGGCTGATGTCGAACTCGGCCACGTCGCGCGAGTCTTTCGAGCAGCCCACATAGTGGCCGTTGACCCAGAGGTAGAAGAACGAGTCGACACCATCGAAGCTGATGTAGACCTCGCGTCCCTTCCAGTTCTGCGGCAGGGTGAAGGCGCGGCGGTAGGAGCCCACCTCGTTGCGATACTCGTAGGTGGTGTAGTCCTTTGGCGGCTCACGCATCACACCGTTCTTCCAGTCGCCCACGGCGATGTTATACTTGAAGATGACCCACTGGTTGACGTAGATGGGCGTGCCATACTTCTGTGTGCCATCTTTCTGAAGGCCATACATGTTCCACGACATGGGCACCTCCACATCGTCCCATGCCTGGTCGTTGTAACCGGCCTGATAGAAATCCTTGGGGCGGGCGTCGGGGTTCTTGGCGAAATGGAACTTCCATTTGCCGTCGAGGCTCATCCAATAGCTCGACTTCTCGGGCAGGACGCCCTTGGCCTCGTCGACCGAAGCGAAGCTGGTGAACCATGCGTGCGGCTGCAACTTGTTGTAGCCAATCAACTCGGGCTGCTGCCACTCCTGGCCCGTGGGGGCTGTGGCAGTACCATACTCATAGCCCTTCAAGAGGGTCTGAGCCGGCAGTGCGGTTGCCAAGAGACAGCCCACTGCAGTTAAAAAATTGCGAATGATCATGTAAAAAGATAGATTGTAGTTGCGCGTAACATAAATACTTTCTGCAAAGTTAAGTATTTTATCACGGCTTTGCAAATAAAACGGCAAAAAACAGGTGCCGGCCGGAGCAAGAAAAGACCCCTATCGGTTGCGGGAACGGTCAAAACGGCAGGAATGGGCACTGGTGTTCGCAGCCCGTCGCCATCGATGGGAATCAGAACAGGAACATCTTGAAGCGTTGGGTGTTGGATTCTTTCTGCGCCAACTCGTCGGTCATTCGCCGCATGGCCTCTTTGAAGAAGAAGCGAACAAGGTGCTCGTCGGTTGCCTCGGTGCGAATCATGCGCAGGGCCGCTATGTATTCCTGGCGACTGGTGGCGGGAATGATGAGAAGCGGATGGTGCATGCGCAGCAAGATGTAATTGCTGAGGAGCCGCCCCGTACGGCCATTGCCGTCGCGGAAGGGATGCAGATACTCGTAGAAGCCGTGGAAGCGTGCGGCAAGCACCATGGGATGGGCCGCTGCCGCAACGATGGCGCGCTCAGTGGAGGCAAGCAGCTGGGGCACCCTCGCCACCAACTGCCCGTGGTCGCCAAACACGGTGTCGCCAGCCGCCATGTCGGTCGTGGTGTATTGGCCGGGCGTGGCGTCGGGCGCACGGTAAGCAAGCGTGTGGAGGGTGACCCGTCGGTTCACTTCTTTCAGGAATTCTTCGTCGAGTGGATGGTCGATATGGTCGAGCACATATTCGTATGCCTGGAAATGATCAAGCATCTCAAAAGCCTCATACAGGGTCTTGCCCGCGGGAATCATGCCAAGGCCTTTCTCTTTCAATTCGCGTGTGTCGTCGACCGAGAACGAGTTGCCTTCGATGGCGCACGAATGGGTAGAGAAGAGCACCTCATTAAACTGCCGATACTCTTCACGCTCCATTTTATCGATCACCTCCGCCTGATACGTAGCCCTCAGACGTTCGTACTCGTTGATTTCCTTTTCGAATGACATCATATAAAGTTTCCCGTGATAACTGTTGCCTACAAAGATACATCATTTTTCTGACAGCGCCATCATATAGCGCCCATTATCTCTAAACCCATTGGGGACAAACCTGCCGTCGGCGCAAACCCTCCCGTTGCGGGCGTGGCTGCGCCTTGGCAAGCATCGCGTGGCTCGCGCCTTACTCAAACTGCATGGGGCCGAAGAAGTCGGGGCGATGGAAGTCGGGCTTGGGCACATCGACGGGGAAGAGCGACACGAAGTGGGGACGGGGCAACTTGTCGCCACACTTGTAGACGTTGCCATGGGCCTGCAGGCCGGCGAACGACTGGAGCTTGTGGTGGAACAAGGCGGTGGCGGGCACAGACAGGCACAACTGCCACGTGCGCTCGCCCTCGATGTCGGCAAACGGCATGCGGCCCATGGTGGCAAAGCGGTCTACGGTGTTGAGCACCTCCTGGTTGGCGCGCTCGCGGTTGGCGCGGGCCGCTCCGGCTCCGATGAGCATCGTTCCGGCGGCGTTGCACTCTATATTATAATAGGTGCCGTCGTCGGTGGGCGAAAGGAAGAGCTCGCAGCATGAGTCTTCCCACACGTTGCCGTTGTCGTGGGATGCCACGGCGCGCACGCAAGCCTCGCTTACGCAGTAATGGATGAGCAGGTGAGAGCCCGTGTGGGCCAGGCGCACCTCCACCTGAGGCTTGTAGGGGAACAACTCGGCCCAGCATGAATGGGCCACAGGGATGAATGGCAGATGGGCATTGTCCATCACGCTAACAATTTCGGCGGCGCTAACGGGAGCGTCGGCAATGCGGGGTATCAGGATCGTTGGTTGCATGGTTTAGGTTTGGTTTTGCTATCTTATGCAAAGATACAACTAAGAAACGAAAGTGAGCGCGAAATGGGCAAAGAATATTGCCCCCCGCCGATTTATGCCGCACCCATCGGTCATTTGACACGCATGCAACTATTAAAATATCGCAACAATCTATACCGTAATCTACATTGTTTTTTACGACCAGCCATGCCTTCGGTCGCAAATACGCCATTCTCACGAGATCTTCACAACACCCTGATCATTAACTACTTACCATTCTTGCAACTCGTTCAACCCTTCTGTTTTCACATTCCGCATTGCGAGAAGCCACGTTTCGAGGCTCGAAACATGGCTAACGGCACTACGAGAGATGGTCTTTCGAGGCTCGGTTAGGCAGGTATCGCAAATTGAAAGATGCCTAACGGCAAATCGGAAAGTCGGTTTTTTGTCGCCCACCTCGTAAAAAAACGCGTTTTCGCGCGCTATTTCACGCAAAAACAGAGACCAACTTTTTAACCAAAAGTCCTTACAACGCATGGTCTTTTCGCTCCACATCCCACCCTCCGCTTCGCCCCTACCCCCACCCTATAGGTGAACCACAAGAGGGAAATTTGTGGTCGGAAACGCAAAAACTTGGCAATGGATATGCGCCAAACGAAGAAAAATGCTTAATTTTGCTTACAGCTACGACCTAATCATCAATTGCCTACCTGTCGCCGTGCTCGCGATGAGCCTTTAGGAGCGGCACCACGGGGTCGAGCCCAACCTAAACGCAACCTAATAATTACTACCAAATGATTACCAAAAAAACGAGAGCGCTCCTTTGCGCCATGTTGGGGTTGATGGCAGTGAGTCCAACAACCGTCAACGCCCAGGACGACTTCGGATTGGTTGAGCAGACGCTTCCCAATCCTGAGAACACGCCCCTACCCGTCTTTCCCGTTCCCTCTGAGCGCCAGCTCAAATGGAACGAAACCGAGTTTTACGCCTTCTTCCATTATGGCATGAACACCTACACCGGCGAGGAATGGGGACTGGGCAGCGAGTCGGAGAACCAGTTTGCGCCCACCGCTGTGCCCGACCCCTTGCAGTGGCTCACAGCCGCCAAGTCGGCCGGCATGCAAGGTGGCATCGCCGTCATCAAGCACCACGATGGCTTCTGCCTGTGGCCCACATCGACCACGAAACACAACGTCACCTCGTCGTCGAACGCCAACGCCAAGGAGACCAATGTGCCACGCGACTTCGCCGCAGCCGCCAAGAAGCTCGGCATGAAGTATGGCTTCTACATCTCGCCGTGGGACCGCAACAGCCCCTACTGGGCCGAGAAGGACGACGACGGCAACTACACGTCGACCTACACCAACGACGTGTTCTTCAAGCAGTGTGCCGAGGCGGCCACCTATGGCGACGACCAGTTTGAGATGTGGTTCGACGGAGCACGCGGCGGCTCTGGCCACTACGGCGGCAAGGGCGGCAAGCGCGACATTCCCAACGCCACCACTTATTACGACATTCCCAACCTGCGCGACTCCATCCACAAGGTTTGCCCCAACATCATCCTCTGGGGCGAAGGCGGCGAGGCACGCTGGATAGGCAACGAGGCCGGATGGGCCGGCGAAACCAACTGGGCCATGGGCTCAGGCGAGTATGGCGACGAGAACGGATGGCAATGGCATCCGGGAGAGAGCGACGCCAAGGCCACTACCAAGGGATGGTTCTGGCACGAGGGCGAGGGCATCTACAGCGCCGAACGCCTGTTCCAGATGTACCTGGAGACGGTGGGGCGCAACGCCACATTCATCCTCAACATACCGCCCGACAAGACGGGTAAGTTGCCCGCGCAAACCGTGAACCGCATGAAGGAACTGGGACAGATGATAACCAACCGGCTGGGTAACGACCTGGCCAAGAACGCACAGGTGGAGGCTTCGGCCACACGTCAGGGCGGCGCCAGCGTGAGCTACGAGGCCGGCAACGTGACCGACGGCGACAAGAACACCTATTGGGCCACCGACGACGGCACCACATCGGCCTCGCTGACCTTCACATGGGACACGCCGCAGACCCTCCACTACGTGTCGATGATGGAGTTTATACGCCTCGGACAGCGCGTGAAGAGCTTCACCATTGAGACCAGCGAGGACGGAACGACCTTCACACGCCGCGGTGGAAACATCAAGACCACCACCATAGGCTACAAGCGCATCGTTCCGCTCAACGGCAACACGGCCAGCAGCTACGACGCTGGCGTGAAGGCCAAGGCCGTACGCATAACCATCAACGACGCGAAGGCTTGCCCGCTGCTCCACACGGTTTCCATCTACTAACCCTTATTCCATTCACCATGAATCTGAAACAATACATCTGCTTGGCCTCGCTGTTCCTGCCCATCGGCACAACTGCACAGACCAGCAACAACCATATCATCTGCGACTTCGAAAGCGAGGACAGCTACACCCAGGTGGGCGTGTACGACACGTGGGAGAACTCGCCTTTCCGCAACGGCACACTCCAGGGCAACGCCAAGGTGTGCAAGAACCCCTCTACGGAGGTCGACGAGAAGCTCGGCTTCGCACCCAACCCCTCGGCCAAGGTGCTCGGCGCACAACGCTCGCGCTACGGCAGCAACACCTTCGGCGCCCTGGTGGGACTCAACGAGACCATTCCGCTCAGCCTCTCGCCCAAGTATATCCACGTCAAGGTCTATACCACCGAGGCAAGCCGCTTCATGCTCATCGGCATGGGTAAGCGCAAGGACCGCCCCGGACAGAGCGACATGACCGAGCAGCTTTGGCAAACCAGCATCACCAAGGTGGGCGAGAACCAGTGGTTCGACGCCGTGTTCCCCATCAGCGGCAATCCCGGAGCCGAGCTTCACAAACTGCTCGTGGTGCCCGACCTGCAATCGCCCCACAACCGCACGAGCGATTTCCTGTTCTACATCGACGACATCGAGCTGAGCACGTCGGCCACACCGCGATTCAGCACCACCTATTATGACATCAACTACGAGAAGACGCAAAAGCTGAATCGCACCGACCGCCACCTCAACAGCATCACCCTGAAGGCCGACGGCAAGTCGCAGACGCTCAAGGTGGGTCAGCAGTCGACCAAGATGCTCTACATGCCGATGCTGGAGCAGGCCTTCACGGCCAAGCCCGGACAGACCATCACCGCCACGTTCAACTACCAAGGCACGTGGATGAGCGGCTATGTGTTCCTCGACTGCGACAACGACGGCCAGTTTAACGTGGTGACCGATGGCGACAACATCACCAACGACCGCGACCTCATGGCCTACTCGTTCTTCAAGGGCAAGGACAGCAGTGGCAAGACACAGCCCGACGGCAACCGCCTCAACCCGCCCGCCTTCACGCTGCCAAGCGACCTCAAGCCGGGCGTGTACCGCATGCGCTTCAAGGTCGACTGGGACAATGTGGAGCCCGGAGGATCGCTCACACAGGACAACTCCATCCTGAGCAACGGCGGCGCCATCGTCGACGTGCGTCTCGTTGTGCACAACGACCAGGTGACCATCAAGCGCGGAACACGCGGCACCAGCGGCGGACTGAACGGCGACGTGCTGAAGGCCGACGGATCGAAGCTCACCGAGGAGCTCATTCCGTTTGGAGAGCCTTACAACGTGTCGGTGAAGCCCGCACCCGGATTTAAGTTCTCCCACTTCCTCATCCGCCACGGCAACATCAGCACGGAGGACAGCCTGCTCTACGAAACGCCCCAGTTCTTCGACGCCACGGTGCCCAGCTACCTGGTGAAGAACAACCTTTACACCATCCCCGCCAAGTATATCGACGGCGATGTGGAAATCACGCCTTACTTCAAAAGCACAGGATCATCACAGGAGGGAGAGGGCGACTACGCGCTCAACTTCAACGAGGAGCTGCAACGCCAAGGCGACAATCGCCTCGAAAGCTTCACCATGGTGGCCACAAAGGGTGGAACCACGGAGGTGGCGATCGACGAGACGGGCAACAGCGTGTACCGAAAGATGCTCGACACGGAGGTGTCGGTGGTGCCGGGCGACCAGGTTGCCGCAACGGCCAGCTACACGGGCAGCCCCATGCACGGATACCTCTATGTGGACCTCGACAACGATGGGCAATTCACTGCCGACATCTCCGAGAACGGTAAGCCCGACGTGAGCAGCGAACTGCTGTCGTACACCTATTTCAATGGAAAGAACAGTCTGGGACAAAACCTCAGCGACGCCGACAGCGCAGGGGTGGCCCTGCCTGCCTTCACCATCCCCGAGGATCTGCCAGAGGGCAACTACCGCGCCCGTTACAAGATCGATTGGAACAACGCCAGTCCCGCAGGCCAATGGACCGAGGGTGGCGAGAACCAAATAGACGCCAAGGGTGGCTACGTCATCGATTTCCTCCTGAACGTGCACCCAGAGCGCTCGAAACTCGACATCCGCACCCTCAACGGTTACATCATGGGCAAAGGCAACAAGGGTGTGAGCGAGACCATCGCCTATGGCGAGCAGCTGGCGCTCATGACCACGCCTTTCAACCGCGAGTATGCGGCCGAGAACATGTTTATCCGACATGGCCACAACCTCGACGGCGACCAGTTCGTCTGCGGCAACCGCCAGTGGAGCGAGGACACGCTGGAGGTCAGAAACGCCTACACGCTGACCAAGGAACAGGCCAACGGCGACGTGCGCATCATACTGGAGTTTGAACCGGTGGGCAATCCGGTCAACAAACTGGTGTTCTCCGATGAGTTCAACGCGCCCGACGGCACCTATCCCGACGCCGACAAGTGGGTAAACCCCACACGCTACAGCGCTGCATGGAACCGATTCATCGCCCAGACCGAGGAGGGACGTCGCCTCACGGGATACATCAAGGATGGCAAGCTCGTCATGCACTGCATGCCAAACCCGCTCGCTACGGAAACAGATAAGAACGGACAAAAGCTCGACATGATCAGCGGAGCCGTGGAGAGCCATGGCAAGTTCGACTTCCACTATGGACGTGTGGAGGCTCGCATCAAGACCAATCCTTACGCAGGCAACTTCCCCGCATTCTGGATGATGCCGTCGAAGCAGCCGCTCGGATGGCCCAACGATGGCGAGATCGACATCTGGGAGCAGATCAACACCGAGAACAAGTCGTACCACACCATCCACTCGAAGTGGGGCAACACGCTCGGACACGCCAACGACCCCGTGAAGTCGGGTAGCGCAGCCACACAGGCCGACGAATATCACGTCTTCGCCTTGCAGTGGACCAACAAGTTGCTCACATGGTTTGTTGATGGCAAGAAGGTGTTCTCGTATGCCAAGAGCAAGAAGACCGACGCGCTGAACAATGGCCAGTGGCCGTTCGACAACGACTTCTACATCATCCTCAACCAGAGTGTGGGCAACGGCAGTTGGGCAAGCGCACCCGACCTGGGACACACCTACACCACGCTCTTCGACTGGGTGCGTGTGTACCAGCAGGTCGACCCAACGGGCATCGGGCAGACCACCACGTCGGCCTTCGACTTCTACGTGGGCAAGAATCACGTCAGACTGGTGGCGCCCGAGAAGCAGTGGGTAACCATCTGCAGCGCGCAGGGACAGGTTATGTACCACAAGGAGTTGCAAGGCAACGAAACGGTGACGCTGCCCCACGGCGTGTACGTCATCAACAAGCAGAAGGTAGTAATACCTTGAAACCAAGGAACGATGTCATATTTCTGTTGCAAGGAGGGTGCCGTTACATAAAAAAGCACTACCTTT
>NZ_JAXVAE010000093.1:0-32257 GCF_037460745.1 Hallella sp.
AAAGGATTTCTCTTTGCCGTACGACACAGAGAAATCCTAATGACCGATTTGGGATTAATAACATCCTAATAATCTTCCTGTTTCGGTCTAATGACCGATTGGAGATTAAAGCGAAAATGGCTTATTTTGCCGTCCACATGACGATGGGCGCAAAATAAGCCATTCTTATATAAGGTGTTGTGGACGCAACAGATACCACAACAAACGAGATGTACTGCCTATTAGAAGCGATAGCCGAGAGTGAGCAGCATTTGGTTACGCTTGTTGCTCACCTTCACACCATCAGCTATACAGTTGTCGGGAGAAGATGCGCTATTGGCCACGTAGCTCATGAAAGGATAGAAATCACCATCAGTCTGACTGTATTGGTATGCCAAATCCACAAAGAATTTCTTCATCTGGTAGCCAAAACCTGCCGTTACGCGGTTGGTCGACTTCCAGTTGGTGTAATCGGTAGAGGTGGCATAAGCCGAGCCCGGGCTTTCAAGACTTCCGTCGCGGAACCCATTCTCGCTAAACATCGGACTCATATAGTTGTAACCCAAGCGGATGGAGAATTCGGGCATAGGCTTAAACTCCATACCCAGCTTCAAGGTGCTTACGCCCTTCAGAGTCGATTTGGTGTGGCGGTTCATTGTGCGATCACTTGAGCTCTGCTGGAAATAGTAAGACCAATCGTCGTAATAGCCGCCATCATTGATACGGTTGTCAATGGAGCCATAGTCGGAATACTCGTAGGTGGCGCCCAGAGCCAAGCATCCTGCCAAGGTGTGGCCTAAGCTAACGCCAAACTTCCAAGGCGTATAGACCTTGTAATCATAGTCGGCCTTCTGGCCTTTGTCGAGAGAGCCCGCCGCGTCGGTCATCGTCACATCGTTAGCCGATGAAAGCGTAAGGTCATACCACGTTGGAGTATTCACATAAAGGCCTATGCGGAAGGGCGAGGTCTCAACAGGACGGAAAATAACACCAGCCTTCAAGTCGAAGCCTTGGCCATCGATGCGCAGGTCTTCCCACGACTCGGCCATGGCGTTCTGCTCCAGGTTCTCCGTGTAATAACTATTGGAGCGATAGTTCACATCACGCAAACCAACCGTCAGTCCTAGAAACACACGGTCATTTAAGTTTCCGCTGATATTGAAGTCATACTCGCCTATATAGCCCTTTTGGTATTGCCCAAAGAGATACTCTGTTCCGTTGAGGTAATCTAATCCCACCTGCTTGTTCTCCTCATTCATGATGGGGGTCAGCAAAGCCGAATAGTTGGCGTCCACACCATTCCAATTGTAATCGGTTCCATAGGGATACTTCATAGCAGTCAGTTTGTTCTGCGAAGCCTTGTTGAGCACACCACCAGCAGTAAGTATCTGATCGAAATTCCTGCTCTTGTGATAGTTGAACGCAAAGTTCAGGAAACTGCTTTGACTTGTACGGAAAGCATAAACTAAACCTACCTGGTCAAAGCTCGCATTGGTCTTGTTGCCATCTATACGAGCGTTAATGCCGCCAAAGGAAGGTGACGTGGTGGCGTCTTTCTGCGCCACAAATCCACCCGAGAGCGACACCTGGCTGGATCGGAAAAGGCCTATGCCAGCCGGATTGCTTCCAATGGTAGAGATATCGGCTCCCAGAGCCTCCATGGCGCCACCCATGCCCACGTAACGGGCTGTGCCGTTGAGCTCACTATCAACCAACTTCGTGTCCTGATAGGTTTCCTGGGCCGACAGAGGAACTGCCACAAGGGCCAATGCTGCGATGATACTGTATTTTGTTTTCATCATAATAATGTCTTATATAAATAGATGTTGTTTCTTTAAGGGGCTTAAAACCTCGTCCATAACAGTTAGCGTCGGCCACCACCAAAATGGCCTCCGCCACCACCGCCAGAATGGCCACCACCGAAGCCTCCGCCTGAGCGTGAGCCTCCGAAGCCACCGCCAACGGATCCGCCAAAGCTACCCGACGAAGGAGTGTTGCTGCCAAAGGAGTTGTAGGAGCGGCTGGGCGTATAGGTGCGGTTTTGCGAATTGGAATTGTAGGTTCTGTTGGTACGCGAACCAAACGAGCGATTGTTGTTGCTTCGTGAAGTGTAACTGTTGCGTGAGCCCGTGGTAACACGATTGCCGTACGCCCCATTGTATCGTCCGCTCGTTGATCCGACGCCAGAGGTGCTTCCAGCGCCATAACTCCACGTGCGGTTACCCGTCAATCCGCGAGGATTGCCACCAGCGTAATGGATGTGGACACCACCCCAATAGGGATTGTTCCAGCCCCAGCCATACCAACCACGATAATAGGGCCAGCCCCAACCGTAGTAACCAGCATAGCCATAGTACCAGGGATCGTACCAACCACCATACCAACTGCCATACCATCCTCCATAGGCGCCATAACACCAAGGATCATACCATGGGTCGTAGAAACCATAGTATCTTGGTCCCCAGTAACCATAGAACCAAGGATTATAGAATCCATCCCAACGACTCATGCGGCGTGTATATCGAAAATCCTCATCGTCCCAGTACGAATTATTCTCATAGGCAAACGAGGTGTCGACATAGCTGGAATCAGGATAAACACCAGCACCTTTCTGGAATTCGAACACATCGGCACTCAACGAATCGCCACCAATAGGCTGATAATGACTGCAAAAGCGACCTCTGCGGTTATACTCATCTACATTTCGGCTGCTACCCACATAGTATGCGGGGGCCTCTTGAGCCACATCTTTTGCCTTAGACTTGCTCGGCATGAAATACATGTCGTCGCTCTGAGCCCAAGCCTGCAAAGAAATTGGCCCTGCAAAAGCTAAGAGAAGAAAAATCTTTTTCATATCTGTATGCTTTTAAAATACCTTCTTTTTCAGCTTGCAAAAATACATTTATTCTTACTGCAAATATAAGGAAAACCCCTAAACTATGATAGGTTTTTCCCTATTATTTTTTAATTTTGCAAAAAATAACAATAGCAAGATGAAATACAAAGTAGCACACTTTAAGGTGACAGGACCTGACGCTTTGAGGCAGACGGCTCGCGACTTAATATCATGCGTGGCGGGAGAAGTTGGCTTTGAGGCATTCGAGGAAACCACCGACGGCCTGAAAGGCTATGCGCAAACGGAACTATTCGACCAAGGAGCGCTCGATTATTCGCTTTCCACATTACTCTTGGAGGGTGTCAGCATAACCTATTCGCTCGAAGACATGGAGGACAAAGATTGGAACGAGCAATGGGAAGAATCGGGATTCGACCCTATCAACATCAACGGACAAATCATTGTGTATGACGCACGACGCGAACAACCTACGGCCCCACAGGGCGCCACGCTTATTGGCATCAAGGCCATACAGGCTTTTGGCACAGGCACACACAACACGACGCAAATGGTGATAGAATCGCTCTTGCAACTTGGTGCCGAAGGAAAGCGCGTGCTCGACTGCGGATGCGGAACGGGCATCCTGGGCATCACCGCATCCAAGTTGGGCGCCAAGGACGTTGTGGGCTACGACATTGACGAATGGAGCGCCAACAACGCCAAATACAACGCAGAACTCAACCATGTGGACAACATGCAGGTGATGTTTGGAGACGCCTCCGTCTTGACCCACGTGTCGGGTCTTTTCGACGTGATCATGGCAAACATCAACCGCAATATCCTGCTCAACGATATGGAGGCATTTAAGGAAGTGATGGCTTCCTACGCCCATCTCATCATCAGCGGATTCTACGAAAGCGATATTCCACTTCTCCTTGACAAAGCCACCGCATTAGGCTTTACGGAAACAGGACGTAAGAAACAAGAGGATTGGTGCTGCTTGATGTTGCAACTGAAAGCATAAGCGACGTCAGCAACAACAAGCGACAACAGCGACATAAGGTCAAAACTCAGAACGAAGAACACAGAGCATAACTTATGCTTTAACAAAAAAAGCAGAGGTGTCAAGGAATCATATCCTATGGCACCTCTGCTCATATTAGGCGGCAGACTCATCAATTGTTGACAGATCCACCCACAATATCAAGAAGTTCGCTTGTGATGGCTGCCTGACGACTCTTGTTGAACTCAAGGTTGAGGTCCTTCAACAGTTCATCGGCATTATCGGTGGCAGATTGCATGGCCACCATACGAGCGGCGTGCTCTGAAGCATTGCTGTCGAGCAAAGCCGTGTAAACCATCAGGTTGAGAAGCTTAGGAATGAGCACCGAAAGTACCGACTCCATGTCGGGCTCCACGATGAAATTGTCATTCAGCTCAACCACTTCTTCGCTCTTACGGCTTTTCGACACGCCTTTCTTGCGCAAATACTCCTGGGCCTTCTGCGTTACAAGGTTAGAACTTAGGTCACGATCGTTGTAATTGCCGATCTTCTCCGTAGACAAGTCGATGGGAAGGAAGGTGCGACGAGTGAGGATTTGAGTTCCTGCACTCTTGAAATGATGGTAAATCATCTCCACCTTATCGTATTCGCCATCAACAAACTTCGCCGCAATCTCCTTGGCGATGTCTGCACAACCTTTCGCATTAGGCTTATCAGCCAACTCTGTAAAGTCGCCAGCACATTGGCAACCCAGTTTCGTCACCTTCTCAGCAACCTTACGACCTATCGGATAAATCGTAATGTCGCTGATTCCTTGAGCCTTATAACCCGCAATAGCCTGCTGCATCATCCTAATGACGTTGCCATTAAATCCGCCACAGAGTGAACTGTTAGACGAATAAACGATCAACGCCACCTTCTTCACCTCACCACGCTCCAAGCTGTAAACGCTTTCAGCATCGGGCATGGAAACCAAGAAGCCTTTCAAGATATGCTCCAACATGTTCTCGTAGGGAAGCATGTTCTGAATGGCGGTCTGAGCGTGATGAAGTTTGGACGACGCAACCATCTTCATGGCGCTCGTAATCTTACGAGTGCTCTTTACAGATGCAATGCGGGTTTTGATCTCTTTTAATGACGGCATAGGCTATTATTTCTTAAACTGTCCGGTGACGTTTGCCATCACTTCCTCGATCGTCTTGACATCTTCGTCGAGAAGCTTGCCAGACGCAAGGTTGTCGATGACATCCTGGTGCTTGGTACGCATCTGCTCCAAGAACTGATCCTGGCAAGAACGAACCATCTCCACCTCCACGTCGTGCATCAAACCATGCACACCACAATACAGAATAGCGATTTGCTCGCCTACAGGCATTGGGCTATACTGGGGTTGGATAAGAAGCTGGTTGTTCTTACGTCCTCGGTCGATTGTCATGGCGGTAACAGGATCCATGTCGCTTGAGAACTTGGAGAAGCTCTCGAGCTCACGATACTGGGCCATATCGATCTTCAGCGTACCGGCCACCTTCTTCATACTCTTCACCTGTGCAGATCCACCCACACGGCTGACGGAAATACCCACATTGATGGCAGGGCGGAAACCCTGGTTGAACAAGTCAGTCTCCAGATAAATCTGTCCGTCGGTAATGGAAATCACGTTTGTGGGAATGTAAGCCGAAACGTCGCCAGCCTGAGTCTCGATGATAGGAAGGGCCGTCAGCGAGCCTCCACCCTTCACATGGCCCTTAAGGCTCTCGGGCAGGTCGTTCATGCTCTCGGCAATCTCCTGCTGATCATTGATACGTGCGGCACGCTCAAGCAAACGTGAGTGAAGGTAGAACACATCACCAGGGTAGGCCTCACGTCCTGAAGGACGACGCAAGATAAGCGACACCTCACGATAAGCCACAGCCTGCTTAGACAGGTCGTCGTAAACCACAAGGGCATCGAATCCACGGTCGCGGAAGTACTCACCAATAGCAGCTCCCGCAAACGGAGCATAATACTGCATGGCGGCAGGATCGGCAGCCGTAGCACTAACGATGATGGTATATGGCAGAGCGCCATGCTCCTTCAACGTCTGCACCAATGCAGCCACCGTAGAGGCCTTCTGGCCAATGGCTACATAGATGCAATAAACAGGCTTTCCTGCCTCATAATTGGCTTTTTGGTTGATGATAGTATCAACAGCTACTGCGGTCTTACCCGTCTGTCGGTCACCAATGATCAACTCTCGCTGTCCACGACCAATAGGAATCATTGAGTCGACAGCCTTCAAGCCTGTCTGCAAAGGGGTCTTCACCGGCTGACGATAGATCACACCAGGGGCCTTTCGGTCCAAGGGCATCTCAAACGAATCAGTCAGGTCAATGTCACCCTTGCCATCAATGGGCTCACCCAGAGGATTGACCACACGGCCCAGGAAGTTGTCGTTCACACGAATCGAAGCGATATGGTGTGTACGCTTAACCTTCTGTCCCTCTTTGATACCAGCCGTAGAACCCAAAAGCACACAACCCACGTTGTCTTCCTCCAGGTTCATCACGATAGCCATGGTGCCATTTTCAAACTCAAGCAACTCACTGGCCTCTGCATTACGCAGTCCGTAGATGCGTGCCACACCGTCTGAAACGGTCAGCACCGTACCCACCTCGTCAAACTGCTCAGCAGAGTTAACGCCTTCGAGTTGCTTCAGCAGAACCTCAGACACCTCGCTTGGTCTAATTTTATCTGACATTGATTATTTCTTTAATTGATTAAGAATCGTGTTAAGTTTCGTCTTGACACTTGCATCCATCCGGTAGGTGTCATACTCCAAGATGAACCCTCCGATAATATTGGGATCCACCTCTGTGTTGAACTCCACCGTTCCATGAGTTTTACTTTCCACCATTGCCTTCATCTTACGCTCCGTTTCGGGCGAGACAGCAACAGCGGTAGTCAGTTTTCCTCGAGTGACGTTTTTCTGTTGACGATAAAGCGTTAAATAAGAAGCAGCCATAAATTGCAGGGTGCTCTCCCTACCCTCGTTCAGAACAAGTTGAAGGAAACGTTGTGTCAGGTCTGAGACCTGTCCACCACAAGCTACCTCAAGCAAGGCATTCTTCTTGTCCTTATCGAGCATGGGATTGTCTATCGTGGAGCGAAGGGCCGGTACTTGGAGATAACTCTGCGAAAGCACAAGCATCTCCTTATATACAGCATCCTCTTGCTTCATATCCGTAGCGCTCTTCAAGAGTGCGCGGGCATACCTGACCGATATTACACCTAAATCCATATGCTACAACTATTTACTCGTTTTGTCATCAACAGTCACTTCATCCAGCAGTTTGTCAATCAGCTCCATCTGCTTGCCGTCGCCAGAAAGCTTCTCGCGCACAATGCGCTCAGCAATCTTCACTGACAACTCAGCGACCTGGGCTCGGATCTCACGAATGGCTTGTTGCTTCTCCGTCGCAATTTCCGCTTTCGCGTCATTAATCAGGCGAGCACCTTCGTCCTTCGCTTTCTCCTGAGCCTTAGCGACAATCGCCTCACGGGTCTCGGTAGCCTCCTTCATGATGGCTGCCTGTTTCTCGCGGGCTTCCTGCAAAATGGATTCTCCTTCTTTCTGGATATTGGCAAGTTTCTCGTTGGCCTCATGCGCTTTGCGAAGACTATCGTCGATGAAGGCCTTGCGCTCCTTTACCATCTTTGAGATGGAGGGGAAACCCCATTTACCCAGGATGCAAAGCGCAATCAGGAAGACAATAGTCATCCAAAAAAGCAGGCCTGTACTTGGCATTAACAAATCCATACGCAGCGCTTAACTCTTACGACGATTAGATGCAAAGGAATGCTACAACTACTGCGAACAGAGCAACACCCTCCACCAGAGCAGCTGCTACGATCATGTTCGTGAAAAGCTTGTTCATCACCTCGGGCTGACGAGCCATAGCGTCCATGGCCTGGCCACCAATGCGACCAATACCGATACCTGCACCGAGAACAGCAATACCAGCGCCGATACCAGCGCCCAACTTAGCAAGACCTGCTGCAGCTTCAGCTGCCAATAATAATGAAATCATAATCTTTAAGGTTTTTATTGTTATTATTAATGTTTATTTTTCTCTTGCGAGTCCAATGAAGATAGAACTCAACATTGTGAACACCATTGCCTGGATGAAGCAAACCATGCACTCGAGCAACATCATGAACACAGCCATCACAATGCCAAGCACCGACATGCCAATCATTACGGCCATGGCCTTTGCGGCAACAATGAAGATGATGCAAATCAACGATACCGCAATGGCGTGTCCAGCCATCATGTTGGCAAAGAGACGAATCATCAAAGCGAAGGGCTTAGTGAAAATACCCACGAACTCAATGACAGGGATAATCGGGAACGCCTTCAGGGCCAAAGGCACCTCGGGCCAGAAAATGTCCTTCCAATAATGCTTGGTTCCACTAACCTGCGTGACGATGAATGTGCACACGGCCAAGAAGAAGGTAATGGCGATATTACCCGTCACATTACCCGATCCCGGCGGGAACGGTATGACGCCCATAATGTTGCAGACTAAAATGAAGAAGAAGCATGTCATCAAATAAGGAGAGTACTTCTCGTAACCTTCCTCGCCGACACCAGGCTTAATAATGTTGTCTTCCACATACATCACCAACATCTCCACCAGTCCGGTGAAACCACCGGGGGCGGCATCGCTGGCCTTGTGCCTACGATACCAACGGGCAGGCAACAGGATGCACAGAAGCAGTATCACCACATTAATGAACATCACCGCCACAGTCTTTGTGATGGAGATGTCGAACGGCAACACTTCCTTCTCGCCCTGCAGCTCCACCACCTTGCCAGCATGCTCGCCACGAGTGGCGATAGCCAGTTGGGCGGGGCCCATGCGATAACCCTTGGCGTCGGGTTCATGCGCAAACTCAGCCGTACTAAAGACATGCCAACCCGTGGAACTCTTCACTATAACCGGCAAGTTGATGACGATTGAGCGGTCGCCTATTTCGGTCACGTGCCAATCGTAAGTGTCCTTGATATGCTCAAGCACTATCTCGCTGGCATTTATCGACTGCGACTCATTAGCCTCAGCTCCCACCGTAGGAAGCCAAGCCATCATCAGCACCAACAGGCAGACAATATGTTTAACCAATTTCATTTGTATGCTTATCTATTAATTTTTATCACGTGCGTAACCACCATCATTACCCCATACATGATGAGTACCATGGCGGCAAACGACTTGGCCTCTTCCAGGCTTTCTGATATGACGAACGCGTGTACACCAACTAACGTCAGAACGACTTGCGCCCGTATCACCATAAAAGCAAAGCCGAAATACACCAATAGCTGAGGAGCCTTCCGTTCAAAGAAGGAACACCCCAAGAGCCACATCAGTCCTAAAACGATGAACAACAGACGATAGCAGTCAGCGAAGGCATCATGGTTTTCTGGATTTACTTTTACGGGAAATCATCATTCGCATGACAGCCGTTACCACGAACCACAACGCAAGTGCGCCCAGCGCTACCCATACAACCTTGTTTAGCCAAGCGGTTTCTTGGATAACGTTAAGGACCGTCAGTGTCGCCAAGGTACCCCCGGCTATCATCCACAATCCCATTTTGCGCACTTTGTTGATGTTATTCATTGCATTGACTGTTGTAGGTTACACCTCCACGCAAACGCAGACTTCGTTTTTCTTAACCTCAACGAATCCGCCATGCACTTCGATGCTTTGTTTGCCGTCCTTACCTGTGTACACCACCATTCCGTCGGTCAACGAGGAGATGATGGGGGCATGGTTGTCGAGTATCTCGAATTGTCCGAGCGTACCAGGCACTATCACACTCTCTATGTCGCCATCATATACGACCTTTTCGGGGCTAACGATTTTAAGTTTCAGCATGACTCAAAGTATTAAAAGCCTTCAAACCAATGATTAAGCCTTCGCTGCCTCAAGCAGTTTCTTACCCTTAGCCTTGGCGTCCTCGATGGTACCGACATTCATGAATGCCTGCTCGGGAAGGTCGTCGACCTCTCCGTCGAGAATAGCGTTGAAGCCCTTAATCGTGTCCTCGATGCTAACCATCACGCCAGGTACACCCGTGAACTGCTCTGCCACGGCGAACGGCTGGCTGAGGAAGCGCTGCACACGACGAGCGCGATTCACCACGAGCTTGTCCTCATCCGACAACTCATCCATACCCAGGATGGCGATGATGTCCTGCAACTCGTTGTAATGCTGCAAGGTCTCCTTCACACGCTGAGCGCACTCATAATGTTCCTTACCTACGATAAGCGGATCAAGAATACGCGAGGTGGAAGCCAACGGATCAACAGCAGGGTAAATACCCAACTCGGTAATCTTACGGTCGAGCACCGTGGTGGCGTCGAGGTGCGAGAAGGTTGTAGCAGGAGCGGGATCGGTCAAGTCGTCGGCAGGCACGTAAACAGCCTGCACAGAGGTGATAGAACCTTTCTTCGTAGAAGTGATTCGTTCCTGCATGGCACCCATCTCCGAGGCCAACGTAGGTTGGTAACCCACAGCCGAAGGCATACGACCCAACAGAGCCGACACCTCAGAACCAGCCTGAGTGAAACGGAAGATGTTATCGATGAAGAACATGATATCGGCAGGTGCTCCATCCTTACCTCCATGATCGCGGAACTCCTCTGCGACGGTCAGGCCCGAAAGTGCTACGGAAGCGCGTGCCCCAGGAGGCTCGTTCATCTGACCATAGACAAGGGTGGCTTGCGACTTGCGCAGCTCCTCAGGATCGACCAGCGAGAGATCCCACTTGCCTTCTTCCATGGCTTTCATAAACTTCTCACCATAGCGAATAACGCCCGACTCGAGCATATCGCGAACAAGGTCGTTACCCTCACGGGTACGCTCACCTACTCCAGCGAACACCGAATAACCATCGTGTCCCTTGGCGATGTTGTTGATCAGCTCCATGATAAGCACGGTCTTACCCACTCCTGCTCCACCAAAGAGTCCGATCTTACCACCCCTCATGTAAGGCTCAAGCAGATCGATGACCTTGATACCCGTAGCCAACATCTCTTTATGGGTTGACAACTCGTCGAATTTAGGAGCGGGACGGTGGATGGGATAGCTACCAGTCATGTCGAGGGTCTTCATGCCATCGATAGGCTGTCCAATCACGTTCATCATACGTCCCTTGATCTGCTCGCCAGCAGGCATGGTGATAGGGCTACCCGTGGGCACCACGTCCAAACCACGCTGCAAGCCATCGGTATTGTCCATTGCCACACAACGAACGGTATCCTCACCAATGTGCTGCTGCACCTCAATGATAAGGTTAGAGCCATCTGGGCGTTTCACCGTCAAGGCTTCGTGAATCTTAGGCAACACCTTCTCGGCATCTTGTCCCTGGGTGTCGAAATAGACATCCACCACAGGACCAATAATCTGGGAGATGCGCCCATTAATATGTGCCATAAACTATTTAGATTTAATGTTTTGTTATTATAAGAATTGGGTTTGCTAAACAGAGAATTGCCTTAAATGCTCAAGTCGTCGAGCACCTTAATAAGCTTTCGGTCGAAAGGCTTGTCGGATCTGATCGCCTCAGATAGCGGCACGTAGACCACCTCGTTGTTGCGAACTCCGACCATCACGTTGCGCTGTCCCTGCATAATGGCTTCAATGGCTCCCACACCGGTACGGCTGGCAAGGATACGGTCGTGGGCTGACGGGCGTCCGCCTCTCTGCAAATGACCAAGAATTGACACGCGAACATCATATCCAGGGAATTCCTTCTTCACACGGTCGGCATAATAAAGGGCGCCGCACTTAGGACTCTCCGACACGATGACGATACAACTCTTCTTAGATTTGCGTATGCCGCGCTCCATAAACTGAGCCAACTGGTCGACGTCGGTTGTGTCCTCCGGGATGATGGCCGCCTCAGCTCCACTTGCGATAGCCGAGTTTTGCGCCAAGTAACCAGCGTCTCGTCCCATTACCTCAACAAAGAAGATGCGCTCATGGCTTTGTGCCGTGTCGCGTATGCGGTCTACACACTCCACAATGGTGTTCAACGTAGTGTCGTAGCCTATCGTCGAGTCGGTGCCATACAGGTCGTTGTCGATGGTTCCAGGCAGTCCGATGCAGCACACGTCATACTCGCGCGCAAACTGCATAGCTCCTGTCAGAGATCCGTTTCCTCCAATAACCACCAACGCGTCAATCTCCTCTTTCAGCAATGTGGCATACGCCTTTTCCTTACCCTCAGGAGTCATAAATTCCTTGGAGCGCGCCGTGCGCAGTATCGTTCCACCCTGCATAATGATGCCCGACACATTCTCGGTAGTGAATGGCTTCACCTCATCATTAATGAGGCCGTCATAGCCTCGGTAAATGGCTTTGATGTTAAACCCGTTGCATATTCCCGCACGGGTTACCGCACGAATAGCTGCATTCATACCAGGCGAGTCGCCACCCGAGGTCATAATGCCTATTGTCTTAATCTTTGCCATAGCTTATGTTGTTATTTTTAAGTTAAATCACGCATATATCATCAGCGCAAGGACTACAAATCCCAATGCGGCTCCAATGGCCGCCATACCGCCAACGTTTTTAAAGTACCATCCCAAATGGATACGTTCGGTCTTCATCAGGGTTATTCCCGCAGCCGACCCTATTGCCAAGACATTGCTACCAACGGCCGACCCGTAGGCGATGAGTTTCCAATAGTCGGCATTCATCTCTGTCGATGGATTGAGAGATGTGAAACTTGCCACGGTTGCGAAATTGTCGAGGAACGAACTGATGACACCCGCACACACGCCGAACGCCCAATCGCCCGGTGCCACGCCGTCCAAGAAATGCCATACATCCGTAAGGATTCCCGTTTCCTTCACCACGCCAAGGGCCAAAATGATTCCCATGACAAACAGGATAAGCTGATGGTTACCATAGAACAAAGCCCGTGGCATGCGTCGGCGCACCATCGCATCCATATTCATCAGTTTGCGATTGAAAACCTCGTTGACTATCCATAACACGCCCAACACGCACAGGGCGCCAATGAACGGGCTCAACTTGGTGATGGTATGAAAGGTTGGGATGAACCACAATCCGCCAATACCAACAAAGAGCATGAGCAGTCGTTGCCACACATTGAGGCGCGTGTCGTCGCCACGATAGGGCATCGTTATCCACTCCGTCTCCACTCGGCCTGGCAAGCTACGTCCAAGCCACCATGTAGGCACAACCCACGCTACCAAGCAGGGAACGACAAGCGACATGGAATAGTTCGTGGCGCTCACAAGGCCATTGTTCCAAAGCATGAGCCCCGTTGGGTCGCCAATAACCGTCATGGCGCCACCACAGTTGGCCGCCACCACGATGGCCGATCCGTAAATCATGCGGTGACGGCGGTTGGGTATGATTTTACGCATGATGACCAGCATCATCAAGGTTGTGGTAAGGTTGTCGAGATTCACGGAAATGAGGAGCGTCACGATCGCCAATGTCCACAACATGCGCTTTCCGCTTCGCGTTTTCAATAATTGCGAGATGAAATCAAAACAACCATTGTTGTCCAGCACCTCCACAATGGTCATGGTGGCGAGCAGGAAAAGCACTATTTCCGAGGCTCTTCCCACATATTTCAGAAAAACGTTGCCTGCAATAAACTCCTTCACGGAAACACTCGTCGACGCTGCTCCCCCTAAGAAGTTCTGGTATTCCACAGGATGTTGGCTCATGACGAAATCTGCCCCATAACTTATATAGAGCACCCAGCCTGCCGTACAAACGAATATAGCCACAGCTGCCTTATTCACCTGGGTGAAACATTCGGTTGCGATAAGCACGTAGCCTACAAGCAGTATTCCGATAATAATCAGAGCTATCATCTGTGTTATCTTTTGTTGCAAAGGTAACGAATAAAAACCAATGCCCAAAAAGTTTTTCACTTTTTTATACCAATTTAATGCATTCTAAACAACAAAAAAGTTCCCTATGTCCTCCTTTTCTTCTTTATTGTCCAGAAAGCCATCACACATCATTGGGCCACGAGGCTACGGGTGGGCCACTTACACTCCTATTCCAACACCAAACAGGCAGATATAAGCCCTGGCCAGCACCAACCGAAGCAAAGGCCGCAAAGGTTCACAACCGCCCCATCAATTTGCGCAGGAAGAAATAGCCATTCTCCTGCAACATAAACAAGCGCCAATGTCCTTTGCATGGCATATAGCCCACCTTTCTCCTTAACGAAGGTTTTATACGCTGCCCTTCCATTGAGCGCCAACTGTCTCTTATCAGCGCCAAGGCTCTACGCTGCGCAAATGTGGACAAGCTTGCTCGATGCTTGAACCACAACATGTACATATCCACCACATTCAGCCAACGATGGTTCTCGTAGAGATTTAGCACATCGTCTGCCACACGGAGCGCCACCAACTGCCGTTTCATGCTCTGGTTGGCCACCAAATAATCGAACCGGCGCAGGTTAAACTGGTGAGAAACAGACGTTTGCCTTTGCCGATAATAGTAGGTTCCCTGACATGTTCTCACCTCACGCGACGCCAAATAATGAAGGCGCGTGGTGTTATCGTCGCTAAAGGCACGGGCGCTCTCGTCATAAGGATATCGCTCATGGATGGTGGCGCGCACCATATAAACTCCGTGGATCTTCCACGTGAGCGACAGCACAAACGCTTCCTCGCCCCGTAAAACCTCAAAAGGCTTCATCGGAAACTCGTCCTGACGGCTTTCATTATAATAATATAAGGTGTGAAACAGTACGCTATCGGTCGAAGGATGAGCCTGAAACACACGCACCGCTTGCTCCAAACAGTCATCGGCCATCCAATCATCGCTATCAAGAAAACACACAAATTCTCCCTTGGCTTGGCGAAGGGCCACGTTCCTGGCATGCGCCTGCCCTTGGTTTTTCGGAAGCGCGACCACCTCTATGCGCTCATCGAGGTCCGCGTAATGTCGCAACACAGCCAGCGACTCGTCGGTGGACGCATCGTCGACACACACCACCTGAATATCGCGAAGCGTTTGCCCACGCAACGACTCAAGGCATTGGGGTAGATAAGCAGCCGTGTTCCATACAGCCACAAGGATTGTTACTTGGGGCTTGCTCATCATTCATTGTTTTGGTTGGACGATTTGCGAAAACGCCTCAACAAGCGATCTTTCAACGCCTGCCACAAATTGGATTTGGAATGCAGCACCCATACCGACAGGACAAGCGACACGGCGGCAAGCAACAAGCCAACCACCCAATAAAGCCATCCTTCAAACGCGTAAGTGCCCAAGAAGGCCAATCCGCCCAACGGCATTTGAAGGAGCGCGTAGAGTTTCACTTCGCGCGAGGCCACAAACCTATAGCGCCAGTGCGAATAGGCCATCACCACCACAAAATTGAGCCCACTGGCAAGAAGCAATCCCAAGCCTGTACCCCACAGGGAGAGGTAATGGTAGCCCAATATGACAAGCACAACGAAAGCGATGTCGTACACAGCCTCCAGCAACAGGTAAGCATGCGAGTCGCTCCGCGACAGGGCGATATACTCCACCGGCAAGGTGAGCGCGCGGAAATACATGGCCAGCACCACCACCTTCATCATACCGAGGATGGGCAGGAAATGGCCACTATAGAGCAACGGCAGAAGGATGGGCAGGAACACCAAGAACAGCACCAGCAATGGAGACACCAACAACAAGGACACCTCCATCTGGTGATTCACCACTTGGTTAAGGCGCGCGCCGAGCGTGGGAATGCCCGACAGACGTGGGAAATAATCGGTTTCCATTGCCGAGAACACCATGCCGGCATAGGTCATCGTCATCACATAGCCCGCATTGTATAATCCCACCGCCGTCAGTTGGCCCGACGTGCTCAGGTAAGACCTAACCACAAACTCGGCTCCACTACCCAAGATGCCTGCAAGAACAAAGGCCATTCCCAGTCTCACCATACCCAATCCCTCGCCCAACAATGTTCTCGACAATGAGAACGAGGGCGCATAGAGCCGGAACGAGAACACAATGGTGGCCAGGCATTGCATGAGCGCAAACAGAACAAGCGACAGGACGATACCCGACTGGCCAAACTCATAATAAATAGGGACAGAGCACAATAGCGCCAAGAACACGCAACAGAGCGATATGAGCGCCAACGGTCGCAACTTGCGCACCCCCTTCAAGACAGCCGTCTCGCCACTGGTGATGGCCATCAGGCCCACAACGGGCGACAACAAGACAAAATGAAGGGTGTGGTTGCCCCAGGTAAACGTCCACTTGTCGAAAAACGGGCTAAACACGATGCACACCACCATTCCCAACAACGCCGTGAGCAAACTCCAAGAACGCACCAAGCGCACCGCATGGCGCACTTTTTCGTCGTCACCCGTGTCGTAGGCCTCCGACAAATTCTTCACCGCACTCATCGACAAGCCGAAGTTGGTGGAGTCGCTCACCAACTTAATGGTGGAATTGAAAAGCGACACCAACCCCATGCCGTCTGGGCCGAGAAGAAGCGCAACAAGCTTATTGCGCACTATTCCGACCAGAATGCCCAGTCCTTGCACACCGCCGAAAAGGCTGGTGTATTTCAAGATATGTGAATAGGAGTCGTCTTTTTCCTGTTTTTCCATTAATATTTTAACGCTAATCTTCTCATATTATTATAAAAATAGTAACTTTGCATCATCATTTAGCCTATTTTTTCGCACATGCCACATGTGCAAGGCTATCCCACTTGAGATTTTGAGCATTATGGAGAACAAGAACGACCGACCTCTCGTCAGTTTCATCGTGACGACCTACAACTTGCCCACCACCTTATTGTGCGAATGCCTCCAAAGCATTCTCTCACTCTCGTTGAGCAAGGAAGAACGCGAAATCATCGTTGTAGACGACGGCTCTGAGGTGTCGCCTCTGAACGACTTGGTGGAGCTTCGCGATAAAATTGTCTACGTCAGGCAGCGCAACAAGGGATTGTCGGAAGCCCGCAACATGGGTCTGGTCTGCGCACAGGGTAAGTTCATACAGTTTGTCGATGGCGACGACTACCTGATACAGGCTCCTTACGAGCATTGCCTCGACATCGCCCGATACAAAGACGCCGACATCATCCTTTTCCACGAGACGGAGGAAGAACAGCCCGAGGTACCGTTCGAGTGTAACGGCCCCATGACGGGATCGGCCTACATGCACCAGTACAACCTCCGGGCGTCGGCATGCGGCTACTTGTTCCGCGCCAATATTTTGGGCACCCTGCGGTTCACGCCCAACCTGTTGCATGAGGACGAGGAGTTCACGCCCCAACTCTTCCTGAGGGCCGAGCACATGTATTTCACCCCATCGAAAGCCTATTATTACCGCCAACGGTCGGGCTCCATCACCCAAGAGGACAACATGCGCCACATGGCCAAGCGGCTCGACGATACCGAGAGCATCATCTTGCGCCTGCTCGACATCGCCCAACATTCGCCCGAAATGGAACGGGTGGCGCTCAACAGGCGCATCGCCCAACTGACGATGGATCATCTTTACAACATCATCCAGCTAACCCATAGCGCCCGCCACCTCAACGAGGCCATCGAGCGATTGCGCAACTACGGACTGTTCCCCCTACCCGACAAGAACTACACCAAGAAATATGTGGCTTTCCGGAAGATGATCAACACCAAGCTGGGACGCCGCATCCTGCTGCTTACAATCAGATAAGACGCATGAGGATACTGCTCATTGGAGAATACAGCAACGTACACGCCACCCTGGCAGAAGGCCTGAGGGCCTTGGGCCAGCAAGTCACCGTAGTGAGCAATGGCGACTTCTGGAAAGACTACCCACGCGACATCGACCTCTCGCGCCGACCTGGCAAATGGGGAGGATTGGCCTATTTGGCGAAAACCATGGCCACGCTCCATAAGTTGCGCGGCTACGATGTGGTGCAACTCATCAACCCCATGTTTCTCGAACTGAAGGCCGAGCGCATCGCGCCCATCTACAAGTATCTGCGAAAGCACAACAAGAAGGTGTTCCTCGGAGCATTCGGAATGGACTACTATTGGGTTCACGAGAACATCACGCGTATGCCCCTTAGGTATAGCGACTTCAATATCGGCAACCGCCTTCGCGACGACGAGCCGGCAATGAGGGAAAGGCGCGACTGGATAGGTACGGCCAAGGAGAGCCTCAACAAGATGATTGCCGAAGATTGCGACGGCATCATCGCCGGGCTTTATGAGTATTGGGCCTGTTACGGTCCCTTGTTTCCCCACAAAACCACGTTTATCCCCTTCCCCATCAAGCCCAAGACGCAACCTATGGCCCATCAGGAGGGCAGCGCCCCACACCCCCTCCGGCTATTCATCGGCATCAGCAAAGGGCGTTCGGCCTACAAGGGTACCGACATCATGCTGGAAGCAGCCCAAGCCATCAAGACAAAATATCCCCACTTGGTGGAACTGCGTATTGCCGAAGGCATTCCTTTCAACCAATACACCCAGATGATGAATGGCTCCGACGCTATTCTCGACCAGCTCTATAGCTACACGCCCTCCATGAATCCCTTGGAGGCCATGAGCCGTGGCATCATCTGCGTGGGCGGAGGCGAACCAGAGAATTACGACATCTTGGGCGACAACGACCTCAGGCCCATCATCAATGTGGAGCCGACCTGCGAAAGCGTTTACAACGCCCTGGAATGGATGGCGACCCACCTCGACGAGGTGCCACGCCTCCAAGCGGAGAGCATCGCTTACACGGAGCGTTATCACCATTATGTAAAGGTGGCGCAACAGTACCTCGATTTCTACCAATCAACAAGCCGAGCAACCCCCAAGTAGCCATTGGCCTGTTTGGGCGCTCCGTTCTCACGCCCCTTCTCACGCCAAGGAAGCGTTCGCACAAGCCTTGCTTTGCTCATCTGGCATAACGAAAAGCGCAGATTGCGTCGTTGCCGAAAACACATTCTGCAACAAACATCCATATTGCATGAAAAAACAAAGGTGATTTGTTTGTAATTTAGGATTTATATAGTATTTTTGCAGCAACATAAAAAATAACTATGAAAGAGAAAAAAGCGATTACGCTAAAGACATTGACCAAGAGCAATGTATGGGATATTCAGGAGAATGACGTCTTCCGCATGTGGACGGCAGCCGAAAAAGACGTTGACCTGAAAGACTACGCACGCAAGTACTTAGACATTATCCGAAGCGCATTCGAGGTCGAGGAAGTCAAGATCGACAAACCCGAGATCATCAAGAAATATGAGGCGCGCGGATTGAAAGTTGGGACGATCCGGATGGACGAGAACACCAAGCAGAAGATCGCCATCAAGAAGAAGCCCATCTCTCGCGTGACCGATCTTACTTACGAGAACATTCGCCACATCACGGCCACCAAGCTCATCGAAGTGCTTGAGCGCAACTTTGGAGGCGGCTGGGACTCTCTTCCACAAAGTATCCAAGACATCATACAGAGCGGATTCGACATCTCCACCACCACCCTTCCCAAGGACCGCATGCACATGCCCGGAGGTCTTTACGAAAAGAAGGTGAACGATGGATATGAGGTGTTGGAAATACCGAAGGGTTTGTGGATTGAGGCCATCTTCGCAAAGGAGAAGCCGCAAGTGGAGGTCTTAAAGAGCAGAATGAGCAGCCTCGACGACTTGACGCGCGGAGGCGACCTCGATGACGACGACGATGAGAACATGGATCTTCCGTTGGACGATTTCAAGCACGATGAGGACGAGGACGACGACTCGTTCGACGACGACAAGCTGACCGAAGAAAGCTATCGCACCACTTACGAGACCGACCCCGAGGACCTGATCAACGAGGCCGAGGACATCTCCGACGACGAGTACTAAGAATTCTACCATCAAGAAACAAGCATAAGATAGGAGACAAGCATCAGCATGGTGCTTATCTCCTTTTTTTATTGTCCTTCACTCTATTTGTTAAGGGAAAATAGCCAACAAACTATATTGAAAACTACAGCATTTTTTGGAACGAGAAAATAGTGGGACGCAAATAAGCGATTCTCGCACACTTTTAATAACCTCCTAATAATCAGATCGTTACCAATTCACACCTTCAATTAGTCCTTGTTTTTCCTCATCTCTCACCACGAAAGATGCCCTTTCGAGCCTCGAAACATGCCAAGACGAACCACGCAACATGCCAAAACGCAATGCGATAGATGGTTTATCGCAACTCGAAAGATGCCCAATCGCAAATACGACGCTTCCCAGCACCATTTCTGCTCCTTAAAATTTTCCCATGCGTGCGCTATTTCGCCCGAAAAAGCCAACAAGCTTTCTGACCAAACGACCTGACAATTGCTATTTCGGCAACCTCCGCACCCATGCGAGATATCAGGTGGGTTGCCCTATTGATTGCTGTGCGATGGTCAAGGTTGTGGCAGGGTGGAGTTTTCGTTTGGTACAAAAATTGCTCCATGATTGAAAGAAACACCTCCAAAAGGAATGAGTTCCTCGGATTTTATCTGTATCTTTGCCACGCCTGTTGAAGATTCACTTGATTTCTATGGCAACACTAAATTAAATGTATCTTCCAACACGGCAAAATCCCTGAGCCAGCCCGTCCTGCCGCTTGCCAAAGCAAGAACTGTTTGTTGCTCAGGAACTTATATAGTTAATAACCATAGTGTTGCGGAATGAAGGATGAACTATACAATAAAAGACCTCACACAAGGTGCCAAAGCAATGGCAAGAAGTGTATTTGGAAAAAAGGCAGAATACCAGCTTCAGTTTAACCACGAAGAGGATGGCTTGTGGTATATAGATTACCCCAATTGGGCATTTGAGCATCATAACCTACTAATGGTTAATGGTGCGGATGAGCTCTGTGCTTTTCTTTCTGATGACGACAAATTCACAAAAGTAAGTGTTATCCCATCAAAAGAAAGAAAAGAGCACAAAGGGTATTTTGAGCTCGAGCAACTTGAGAGTGGACTTACAACGGGCAGTACATACAAGGTAAACAACCTCGAGGGTTTCACCAGAAATATATGGATATGTCCTGTAACGTTGTTTGTATTAGGACAATATCCCAAATTTATATATGTAAAGAAACTATAGGCACTTCGCAGCCAACTACCGTAAAGGGCCTACACCCATGTTGCCGATTTGGGATAATAGTTGTAGCACACATTTAGGTGGAACTTATTGGGCACAGCTCCTCTCAGGGGTTGTGCTTTTTCATTTTATGAATCATGAGAATCAGCTAACCACGATTTGGGTTTAACCACCACCAAACAAATAAACAAAAAAGCGAGAAGCATTTAGCTCCTCGCTTGCGGTGCGTACGAGACTCGAACTCGTGACCTCCTGCGTGACAGGCAGGCATTCTAACCAACTGAACTAACGCACCTTAGAGTGTTTCTAACACCTCTCAGTGTTCTTGTTCCTTATTTGCGAGTGCAAAGGTAGCTATATTATTTGTAACCACCAAACATTCTTGCATCTTTTTTCGAAAAAAGTGATGATTGGCATGATTTAGGCATAAACCGGGGGCGTTTTGCCAACCCAAGGCACCCATCACTCTACCGGCAATAGCCTTTGATAAAAAATTACATCATGATAATGGTCTCCATCGAAGATCCAATCGCGCAGAACGCCCTCCTTTTCGAAGCCTGCGCCTTCAAACAACCGGATGCTGTAGGGATTGTTTTCGCCTACCAGCGCATACAGTTGATGGAGATGGAGCGTGGCGTGGGCGTACCGAAACATGTGTGCCATGGCGGCGAGGCCAAAGCCTTGGTTGCGGTATCGGTCCAGGATGACGATCCCCACCTCGGCCCTTCGGTGTTGCGGATTGAAATTCATCAGGTCGACCATACCTACCGTATCGCCATCCCGATTGCAAATCATCAACCTCACCTGATGGTCCACATAGATGTCGCCCGAAGCGCTGGCTATGTACTCATGGAGGGCATAGCGCGAATAAGGTTTGTTGGTCACTCCGACGCTCCAAAGCGAAACATCGTTTTCCACCTGGTAGAGCAAATCGAGATCCTCGGGTTCGAGGGCACGCAACGAGATGTCGCCGTAAGATACTGTTGGCTTATGTGCTTCCATATTCTTATGGTTTATTGGAAAGCGGGGTTAACCCATGAGAACTTGACTATTGGTAACCAACCTGTTTTCTTCAGGATACCAGAAGGCGATGAGGCTACGCCCCCCGAAGGTGGCGGAGAACCTTCTAAACAGATCTGCATACTGGTGTTGCGACATGTCGAAGACCTGATAAACCGTCTCGGACACATTCTTCGCGCCGCCTCTCTCCTTTGCGCCGCCTCTCTCCTTCCACGAATCGGCGCTTTCGAAAACGGCTTGCAGGCCGTTCTTTTCCACAAGCTGCAAGCAACGGTCCTTGTGGGCGTCGGATGTATGGAACACGAAAAGCGGCTTCTCTTTCACCACGGGCTCAACCAGGTGCATCCTGCAACACCATTTCTCCCATTGCACACCCATGATGGAACAGGTGGCCTTCAGGTAAATGGCCATCTGGAGGGGTGTGGACATCAATCGGGAGAAATGCCTGAAATGCTTTCGCACGAAGATCAGCATAGCCTTGTAGAAGACCGTCACATATCGGAAACTCGACTTTTGTGTGCTTTCGCCCTTATAATGCAATATTCGGAGAGGGAGATACCAGTTTTCCCATCCTCCCTTCAGGATGCGATAGCTCAGGTCGATATCCTCGCCATACATAAAGAAATCCTCGTCGAGGAGCCCCACCTCATCGAGCGCCCGCTTCCGCATCAGGCAAAACGCGCCACTCATGATTTCGATCCTTGCGGGACGATCCCACGGAAGCCAACTCATGTAATAGCGCGCAAAGCGACAACTGGTGGGAAAGCGTCTGCACAGTCCCGCCATTTTCCAAAACGCCACGGCTGGCGTCGGTATGCCCCGACGGCTCTCCATGGCCTCGGTGCCATCGCTATTCAGCATGCGCACGCCCACTCCTCCCGACTTGGGATGCCCGTCCATGAAGGCCAGGGCCTCCCTGAGAACGTTTTCGCCCACCACGGTGTCGGGGTTGAGAAGCAGCACATACTCGCCTTGGCTTTGCCGAATGGCGAGGTTGTTGGCCTTCGAGAAACCCAGGTTGGTATCCGACGCCACATATCTCACCCAGGGATGAACCTGCTTAAGGTAATCCACCGACCCATCGACGGATGCATTGTCGACCACGATAACCTCAGCGCAGATACCCTTTAGCGCATGTTTCAACGAATGTAAACATTGCGCCAAATAGTATTTCACGTTGTAATTAACAATGACTACTGAGAGTTTCATGGTTCTTTTCTAAATCTTTGAATACAAAAGTGTTACGTCCGCCCCTACTCCATCTTTTCCTCCGCCTGGCATCTGGCTGCCGAGGGGTAGACGAAAGCCATGGTCAACAAGCCAATGATGGCCATGTAGCCAAAGCTGGGATGAACAAACTGATAATACATGAACACGTTGACCATCATGGGGACGGCCAACAGGCACAGGCGGATGGACCGCCAAACGGGCAACTGCTTAGAAGGGTTCTTGCGGATGGCCTTGTCGACCCATTTCAGGCGAAAGAGCCTGAGGGCCAAGGGAATCAGGACGATGGTGACCAGCTCCATGACCAGCGCGCAATAATACTCCAACTGCTTATCGCCAATATAGCCGCCTTCCATCAAGGCGCCACTCTCGAAACAGGCCACCATCGCGCCACAGATGGCGATGGGTGCCCAAAATGTCAATTTCAATCTTCTGAGATGATTCATAACATGAGTCGTTAAATCGCAATCGGCCTCATGGACCGATAGGGTTTCCGTTGCGCCCTCAATCCATGAGCGTGCGGTTAACAATCGACCGTCCCAACGTCACCTCGTCGGTGTATTCCAAGTCGTTTCCAACCGAAATGCCACGGGCGATCATGGTAACTTTCACATGGAGCGGTGCCAACTGCCGGTGAATATAAAAATTGGTGGTGTCGCCTTCCATGGTGGAGCTGAGCGCCAAGATAATTTCCTTCACGTCGTCGTTATCCTTGACACGCTGAACCAACGACTCGATCTGCAAGTCGCCAGGCCCCACACCATCCATCGGCGAGATAACACCTCCCAGCACGTGGTACAGGCCATTATACTGCTGGGTGTTCTCTATGGCCATCACGTCCTGCACATTCTCGACGACACAAATCGTCGATCGGTCGCGCCGGGCATCGGCGCATATCGGGCACACGTCGTCGTCGCTGATGTTATGGCACACGCTACAATACTTAATGTCCTTCCTAACGTGCAGCACGGCATCGGCGAAGGCCTCCGCCTCGCCCACGGGTTGGCGCAACACATGCAACACCAGGCGCAAGGCGGTCTTCCGCCCTATGCCTGGCAGTTTGCTGAATTCTCCAACGGCTTTCTCCAGAAGAACAGACGGGTATGTTTCCACGGCTTAGAGATAAACGCCGAATCCGATCTTGAAACCGATGGTGCTATAATCAGAGTGGTTCTTGAAACTCTGCTGATAATAGATGCTCGGCTCGATGGTTACCGTGCGGCTGATGAAGTAGGCGTAGCCCACCTCCACACCAGGCATGACATCGTTGTAGCTGTGGAAGCCATGGATAAACTTGCAGTTGGCTCCCAGGAAGATGCCGTTCTGCACAATGTAATAGCGGCCGCCAACGCCTGCCGAGAGCAGGTCGCCGGCATCGCTCTTCCCCTCGTGGTTGTAGGCTGCCTCGCCGAAGACCATGAGGTTGTCATCGACCATGTAACCGGCCTTGGCTTGCACGCCCAGGCTCAAGTCGCCAATGCCGCTATAGTTGAGGTTCAAACCGGTGAGCGACGCTCCCACATACGTCTTATCCTTTTCAAACTGCGCACTCGCTGTAACCGAGATAAGGAGTGCAGCCAATAGCAAAATTGTTTTTCTCATATTTCACATAATTTAATTATACATACCTTTGTTAGGCCCATCATTTCCACTCACCCCTGTGGCCTCATGCGCGCATGGTCTTGCCATACCATGCGAAAAAACACACGCAAGCCGCCACCAGGATCACCACGCTACCCGTATAGCCTATCGTTGCGCCCAATCCCAATGCCATGGGCGACACCAACAGGAAGGTGCCACACACCACCGTCATGAACACGGCCGGCACGAGCGTGATGACAAACGATTTCTTCTCCTGCACCAGGTAAACCGTTATGGCCCAAAGAGTGAACACGGAAAGCGTTTGGTTTGACCATCCGAACCATTGCCAGATGGTGTTGAACCCGTCGGGGTTGCCTATCTGCCAAGCCAGCAACGCTATGGCAGCCACAAACATGGGCACGGCGATGGAGAAGCGCTTCGCCACCGATTTCTGGCTAACGCCCAACGCGTCGGCGATGATCAGGCGCGCCGAGCGGAAGGCGGTGTCGCCACTGGTGATGGGAGCGGCCACCACGCCAAACACGGCCAGCACGCCTCCAAACACGCCCAGCCATCCGGTGCACACCTTTTCCACCACATTGGGTGCGTTGAAAAACTGCACCAGCGTCTTTCCTCCATCGGCCTGCGCCAAGAAGGCGTTGGCCACATCGGGACCGACCACCTCGCGCCATCCTCCATAATAGAAGAAATACATCGACACCGTGGCCCATATCAGCGCCACGATGCCCTCCGTGACCATGGAGCCGTAGAAGATGCGACGGCCCTTAAACTCCGAGTCGAGGCACCGAGCCATCAGAGGGCTCTGGGTGGCGTGGAACCCGGATATGGCGCCGCAGGCTATGGTGAGGAACAGGCAAGGGAACAACGGGTTCTTCGCCGCGAACGACGTGGCGCCCAGCAACGAGGCGGGGGTGTTGCGGTTCATAGCCTCCGCCCCGCTCCACAGCTCAGGGATGGCGGGCATCTTTATGAACAGGCACACCATCAGGGCCACAGCCATGAACAGCAGGGCGAAGGCGAAGATGGGGTAAAACTTGCCGATGATCTTGTCGATGGGGAGCAAGGTGGCCAACATGTAATAAACAAAGATGACGGAAACCCACCCCATGGTGCTCCACCCAAAGTCTTTGAGGATGAGCGCCGGACTATACACGAAGACCACGCCCACCATCATGAGCAAGAACACCGAGAACACGAGCATCACCCGCTTGGCGTTCTGGCCCAGATAACAGCCCACGAGCTCGGGCAGGTTGGCGCCGTGGTGGCGCACGCTGAGCATGCCCGAGAAGTAATCGTGGACGGCGCCCGCGAAGATGCACCCAAGCACAATCCACAAGTAAGCCACCGGACCATACCACGCGCCCATGATGGCGCCAAAGATCGGGCCGGTGCCCGCTATGTTCAGAAATTGGATCATAAACACCTTCCAACCGGGCAGCACCATGTAATCTACGCCGTCGGCGTTAGCAACGGCTGGTGTGGGCCGGTCGTCGGGGGCAAACACATGTTCAACAAACTTGCCATAGAGCAAGTAGCCAACAACAAGTGCCAATAATGAAATAGCAAACGAAATCATCTCTGACATTAAGTTTAAAACTATTGCAAAAGTAACGTTAATTTTTGGAATAACGAAAATAATATGTACCTTTGTCATCAAAAATAAACCAAAAATGCATAAATTTTCTTTCCTCATATACATCCTGCTTTTGCTGGCCTTGCAGGCAAAGGCTGTAGTGCTTCCTCCTTACTCCGACTTCAACCACATGCAGAGCCCCAAGCATGAGGTGCGTGCCGTGTGGCTCACCACCATCGGCGGGCTCGACTGGCCCCATTCCTACGCCCAAAGCAAGAACAGCATTGCCAAGCAGCAGGCCGAGCTCTGCACATTGCTCGACCAGTATGCCAAGGCGGGCATCAACACGGTGCTCATACAGACACGTATCCGCGGAACCGTCATCTACCCATCGGCCTACGAGCCTTGGGATGGTTGCCTGAGTGGGTTCCCTGGCACAAGTCCCGGCTACGACGCCCTGAAATTTGCCATCGACGAGTGCCACAAGCGGGGCATGGAGCTGCACGCATGGGTGGTGACGCTGCCCATGGGCAAATGGAACAAGTTGGGATGCAGGAAGTTGCACGCAAAATACCCGGGCCTCATCAAGAAGATTGGCCCCGACGGCTACATGGACCCCGAGAACCCACGCACCGCCACCTACCTGGCCGACATCTGCGAGGAGATCACGCGCAACTATGACGTCGACGGCATACACCTCGATTACATACGCTACCCTGAGACGTGGAAGATGCGGGTCTCCGCAAGCCGTGGGCGCCAAAACATCACATCCATCGTGCGTAACATTCACGACAAGGTGAAGCGGCTGAAGCCCTGGGTGAAGATGAGTTGCTCGCCCATCGGCAAGTTCGACGACCTGAGCCGTTATTGGAGCCACGGCTGGAACGCCTACACGAAGGTGTGCCAGGACGCGCAGGGCTGGTTGCGCGACGGTCTGATGGACGAACTGTTCCCGATGATGTATTTCCGCAACGACCAGTTCTTCCCTTTCGCCATCGACTGGGCGGAGCAGAGCCACGGCAAGATCGTGGCGCCGGGCTTGGGCATCTATTTCCTCGACCCCAAGGAGGGCAAATGGAACGTCGCCGACGTTACGCGCGAGATGGAGGTGCTCAGGCAGTATGGACTGGGGCACGCCTTTTTCAGGGGCCGTTTCTTCACCGACAACATCCAGGGCATCTACGATTTCGCCAAGCGGTTTAACGCCTCGCTGGCCTTGGTGCCGCCCATGACATGGCAAAGCGCATCGGCTCCCAACGCTCCCACCGCCATCGAGGTATGCAACGACGGACTGGCCTGGGAGGGCGACGCACCTTATTATAATGTGTATTCCAGTAGGACGTGGCCCGTCGACACCCACGCCGCCGAGAACCTCATAGCCATCCGGCGCGCGGCCCACTCGCTGAAGGTCAACACCCACGACCGCTTCTTCGCTGTAACGGCCATGGACCGCTACGGCAACGAGAGCCGTCCCCTGCAGAGCCATGAGGAGCGCGCGCAGCCCACGGTGGCCACACAGATGCTGGCGTGCGACGGCACGTGGCTGCAGTTGCCCGCCAAGCCCTCTACGCTCGACGCCGACATGGTGGCGTGCGAGACCGTCGAGGGCACGGTGGTGTGCACGGGTCCCTACGCCCACCGCCTCAACGTAGCGCGATTGGCCGAGGGCACCTACATCCTCCGGTCGCTCAACCGCAAGGGCGTGAGCCATCGGTTGGGCCACTTCCAAGTGCGCCGGCGCCTTTAGGCGACCGCCAGCGCGCCATGCCCATCATCAGAATCATCAACCCCAACAAAACCCGATTACACCATGAATATGCTCGAATTATCTGAGGCGCGCTTCTCGGCCCGCAAGTTCACCGACGAGCCCGTGAGCGACGCCGACCTCCACTACATTTTGGAGTGTGCGCGGCTGGCGCCATCGGCCGTCAACCGCCAGCCGTGGAAGCTGGTTGTGGTGCGCAGCCCCGAGGCTCGCCAGCAACTGTGGAGCGCCTACGACCGCAAGTGGTTCCGCACAGCCCCGCTCTACATCGTTTGCATGCGCAACAACCAAGCGTGCTGGACACGCCGCTACGACGACAAGCCGCATGGCGACATCGATGTGGCCATTGCCACGGAGCACCTGTGCCTTGCCGCAACCGAACGGGGATTGGGCACCTGCTGGGTGTGCAACTACGACCCCGCCATCGTGCGCAACCTGTTCCCGTCTGCCGATTATGAGGCCGTGGCCATCATCCCCATGGGCCATGTGGCCGCCGACTGCCCACGCGCAGAAAAGAAACGCAAACCCCTGGAGGAGATCGTTGAGGAGCGATAAGCCCTCCCCGCTCCCCCGCCAACTTATCATCGCAACCCCAACTATCCAAGCTACGCCAACGGGTGGGGCTTGGACATCTTGGGGTTGCAAGCCCTGAGGCCAACGCCGTGGCGGTGGGCCTTGTGGCGGTGGGCTTATGGGTGCTGGAACCATGGCAACGACCTTAAAGTGAAAAAGTGAAAAAGTGGAAAAGTTTCTATGGCTTGCTTCTAACCTTGTGCTCCTACGAAGAATTTAACGGACTATTGCGGTTGGTTTTCAGCAAATTGTTTAACTTTGCAAGAGGAAAGGGGGAAGACCGCTTCCTGCGTGTATGAAAAGCATGACAGGACTCCCCAACCAGCGTAACAATCTAAAAAAAGAACCTATGGAAACCATCAAGCTCATCGTGAAATGGGTACTGATCATCGGTGCCATCATCCTCTTCGACCGAGCCTGCTCGCCGCGCGACATCAGCAAGATGCCGCCACGCATGGTGCTCATCGAGAGCTACAGCATGTACAACCCCGCCGGTATAAAGTCTGCATACCAGAAGTTCGACTCGCTGAGGGCAAACGCTCCCTTTGCGCAGAGGAGCGACAGCCTGGAAGCCTCCGCAGAAGCCAACACCGCCAAGGCCGATACTTCAAAGGCGACGATGCAGCAGAAGATCGCGTACTACACGCAGGGCTTCAGGTGCTTCACCTATAGAGAGACGGTAGCACTGAGCCTGCCGATAGTACTGGTTGTGTTTCTGCTGCTGATTATGGCGAGCTTCTACAAGATGAGGAGCAAGAAGACCAGAGTGAAACTCTCGCATGGAGCAAAGGGTATAGACGCTACGGGAGGAACCAAGCATGAGTGAATACAGAAAGAATGCGGTGCGCACACTCACTGCCGCCCAGATGCAGGAGTTCCGCAAAAAAGCAAACGCGCTGTGCGACGCAGAGAAGAACTACAAGGGGAAACGCTTTGGCGACACATTGGAGGTGGTGGAAGCCTACGATGCGCCCATCTATATGGCCATGCTCAAGGCACAGCGCGACAGACGCACGCTGTACTTCTCAGAGCCCGCACCTACCACCACCTACCACCACCCCACGGTGGTGGACTTCGGTCAGGTGGATGTCGCCGGCATGGCACCCTTCCCCACACGCTTCACCAACATGGAGACGAAGATAGATATTCCCCACTCCAGCGAGACCATCACCTGCAAGCGCTGTGGCGGCGAAGGCACCGTGACCTGCCGCCACTGCAGCGGCAAGGGCAAGGTGACCGTGGAGGAACGATGCAACTCGTGCTATGGCCAGGGCTACAAAACCGTCACCAGACGAGAAGTGCGCTATGTGCGTAATCCCGACGGGAAAACTGTACCGGAGGTCACACAAGTGCCGATAAGAGAGACCTGCACACGGTGTGGCGGAAGCGGCAAGATAGCACACGAGGAGCTATGCCCCACCTGCCACGGCTCCAGGCGAGTGACCTGCCCGGTGTGCAACGGCTCAGGACGACTGGAGAGGCACATGGTGATGCGGCATGAGCAGTATGTGGATATAAGCAAGCGCTACATCACACCCGACATACTGTCATCCAACGACAAACGGGAGCTGGAACAGACACTCAACAAAATGAGCGGGGGATGGAGTGTGCGCAACAGCTATGACATCCAGGGAACGGCATTCGACAGCTGTGAGGGACTGGCCCTGCCCGTGGTAGGAGGCATCGTGAGAGACGTAACAGCACACCAAGGCTCGTCAAATGGCAACAGACTGTGCTTCAGCACGCTATACGTAGCAGAATGTAGCTGCACAGCCATCAGATACCGCTTCGAAAGAAAGGAATACACTGCCGTCATCTATGGCGGAACGGATACGCTCTTTGTGGCCACCTCGCCCATCTCGGACTACTTCAACGAACTGCGGGACAGCATCGAGAAGAGCGCCGAAAAGACCAATTACGGCCAATCGTGGAAAAAGCTGAAGCAACTGGTGGAATCGAGCCAGGCCACCAACGAGGACCGCCACACGCTGCAAAGACTGGAGCAGAGACTGGAGGAGACGGCCATGGTGGGACACTTCACGGGACTGGTGATAGCCATGGTGCTTCTCTTCCCACCGCTCAACTGTTATCTGGCATATTTCAACATCGTGGCTCCCTGGACCGACCTCATCTACCACTACGCCTATCCGGCATGGGCAGACAGCACAGTGCGAGCCCTGGTGGGACTGGGTCTGTCCTTCTGGTTAATAAAGGACGGGATGCTGCTGAGCAAATTTACCTGGCAACACGAGTCGGGAGCCGCCCGCTTTTGGCTGGGTCTGGCCAACGGAATAGCGGCTATGTTGATCTGCACACTGCTGATTTGCATAGCAAACTATCTGGGCCTCATCCAGCTGCTCATTGCGTTCATCATATTGATTCTGGGCCTCATCTCCTTCCTCATATCGATAGTTATCGCTATCGTCATGGCGGTGACCCGTATCTTTTAACCTACATCGGTCATTAGGATTTCTCTGTGTCGTACGGCAAAGAGAAATCCTTTAACCCAAAACGGTCATTAGATTTCAATTCTTGTTAGTGTTTGTTTCGAGCAGGTTGCGACATTCTCGTTGAAGCCATAGCGGGCTATGGCGAAACGCGAATGGAAGCAAGATGCCGAAAGAAACGCTGACAAGAGTTGGAAAGAAGCTATAAAATCATAATAACTCACCTATTTCGGTCTAATGACGATTTGGGGTTAATTATCCCCATATAGACAAGAATGCTTGTTGCGTTTTTAGTGATCTGGCCAAATATAGTATGTGCTTGTCTTTTGTTCTCCTCAGATAGGCTGGTGTCGATATCAACCCGAATGCGACATGTGGCAACGACCTTAAAGTGAAAAACTGAAAAACTGAAAAGTTGCCGCACGCAAAAACGCCGATTGCATCGCTGCAACGGGTGGACGGCGAATTTCTTCGATAAAAATTTGCAATCCGTGAGTTTTTGTGTACCTTTGCGTATCACACTATCTTAAACCAAAATCGACATAAAACATGAGAAACGGAATGAAAGTCCTAATCAGCTTATTATTTGTAGCCATCGCAGGTCTATTGATTACAACCACCGTCATCAACATGCGGCAAGTTTCGACGCCAGCGTCGAAGGGCGATGTCGTTATGTTTGAAAAGCCTCGCGGCGTTGTTCCTGGCACATCATTTCGTGTAACGGAGGTGCTACCCAATGGCAACGCTTTGGCGATGGGGTGTGAAGAAGAAAGCGGGAATTGCATCCCGGAAGTTCTCTTTGTTGGCGATAAGAGCATGCCTTATTATGACGGGCAAATGATAAGTGTGCCTAAGGGTAAGGTTGCAAAACAAACGGGAACGCTCCGCTATGGGTCACGAAACAACATGAAGACTGTTCCCATTGTAAAAATAATGGCAGAGTAAAGGTTCTTCCATTAAGCCCAAATGCGGTCATTAGATTTCAATTCTTAAATCATAATCACTCACCCCAAATCGGTCTAATGCCGATTTGGCTTAAATGCGTGGATATGCGCCCCGAAGGGTAGGGTGTTCAAAATTTAGATATAAATCTGACATAAAAAGTGCAAGATTT
>NZ_JAXVAE010000094.1:0-4546 GCF_037460745.1 Hallella sp.
AAATATCAAATATATAACTATAGTTAAGCGATTAATATCGCATCACTAGTATTTAAGGATTGCTCGGTGATGGCGCGCGTTGACTATCGTGTGCTGCCTCAGTTGAGCCTTTATGGCAAGTTTACCTACGACGTGAACCGTGCCGAGAAGGAGGCCGACAAGTGTGTTTTGCCGGGCACGGAGCTTACCGCCATTGGCGGTGGCGTAGAGGCTTACCCATTGAAGGGCAAGTCGGATGTGCGCGTCAGCCTGAGCGTGGCCCATTCTACGGGCACCAACTCGAACCCCGCGGGGACGATGTTGGACGACCAAACGACGGTGCGACTGGGTCTTGTGGCTAAGTTGCATGTGTTATCATGGAAAAAATAACCATTAAGCGAATATTGTTATGGCAAAGTTTAACAAGAATGGCAAAAAGCTTTTGCCAAGTGGTGTTTGGTGTTTAATCTGCGTTGTTGTGTTGTTCGGTTATTTGGGTTTCGTTATGGGCGTTCCCAACATGCTCAACACCATCATGAAGACAGCCCACGACCTCTTGCTCAACACCGTGTTCTACCTGATGAGTATCTGTGTGATTACGGGTGCCTTGGGCCGTGTGTTCGTAGAGTTTGGCTTGGTGGCCTTGCTCCAGCGCGCGCTCCGTCCCCTGATGGGTCCCATCTTCAATCTGCCGGGTGTGACGTCGCTGGGAGCCGTCATGACCTTCCTCTCCGATAACCCCGCCATCATTTCGCTTGCCAACGATAAGCGTTTTGCGAGCTATTTCAAGAAATACCAATTCATCTCACTTACCAACTTCGGTACCGCTTTCGGTATGGGCTTGCTTGTCATCGTGTTCATGGCGAGCCAGGGGTTCTATGCCGCGCCGCTCATCGGTTTGCTGGGCGCTTGCATTGGTTGCGTGTGCTCCACACGTCTCATGCAGCGTTTCGTGCTGAAGGCTTATCCCGAATATGCCGTTGAGGATGCCGTTTCGCCCGAGGAGATTGCCGAGGAGGAAGAAGAGGAAGACGAGAATCACAAGAAGACGGTGTTTATTCGCTTGCTCAACTCCATGCTCGACGGTGGCCGAAGTGGTGTGGAGGTGGGTCTGTCCATCATTCCCGGTGTGCTTATCATCTCTACCTGCGTGATGATCTTTACCTTCGGCCCTGCCGAGGACGGCACTTATTCGGGCATCGCTTACCAGGGCGTAGAGTTGTTGCCTTGGCTTGCCAACAAGATCGATTTTGTTTTTGAGTGGCTCTTTGGTTTCCACGATCCTCATCTTGTGGCGTTCCCCATCACGGCTCTCGGTGCGGTGGGCGCTTCCCTGAGCTTGATTCCTGGCTTCATCGCCCATGGTTGGATTGATGGCAACGCCATTGCCGTGTTTACCGCCATTGGTATGTGCTGGAGCGGATTCTTAAGCACCCACACCGCCATGCTCGACTCACTTGGCTATCGCGACCTGACTCCTAAGGCCATCACCGCGCATTTCATAGGCGGATTGGTTGCAGCCGTTGCAGCCCACTGGATGTTCTTCCTGTTCACGTTGGTGGCGTGATAGGGCAAGACAAAGCATAAAATGACCAGGAAGTTTTCCATTCTTTATTCAGGAAAGATGGGAAACTTCCTGTTTTGTTTTTGCTGATGGTGTAGAACCTTCATAGGCATTACCCACATTCAATTCGCAAGGCTATGCCATGTAGCTAATATCCACTGTGCCGCTATCGCGCTACATCATTTCTCTTTTAAACCAAAGCTCAAATACACTATCAGCAAGGAATATACCATCTTTCTCAATGGCGATAATCTCTTTGTCAACCAAGCTTTTCTTTATACGGTCTATATTCGACTTACTACCCAATGGATATATTTCGGAAACCGCTTGAGTGGTAAATCCTGAATGTATGTCTTTGCACAAAAGACGAATGAAGTTGAGCTGATAGGTCGTGAGCCCCTCTGTCTGTTGTATAAAGAGACTGCTGTTTTGCTCCAACAGGGCCCTCAAGCCTTCTTCGAAACTCTCCTCGCTTACCTCTTTCTCTGTTTCAGCCATAACGTTCCATGCAAGTTGCTGCACATAAGATGAGTAATTCTTTACCACTTGGCATATTCTGCCAGCATACTCTTCTGTTATCTTCTTGCCGTACTTCTCGAATCGAGAGCAGATGAAGGGAACCCAATATTCCGTAGGAATACACTTGAGATGCAGCATCTCCCCAAACTGATAAAAAGGCATACGACGATTTTGGAAAATATTTTCCATCAGATGCTTCTTACTGCCAAAGAAGCAATAAGACGCATTTTGATGATGCTGCCAAACGCCGCGTAGACGTTTTTGTATGGTCAGCGAGTCTGTGAACTCGCCTATCTGCTGAAACTCATCAATACATACTACAAGGCGAACGCCTTGTTCCTTGGCAATACGTTCAGGAAGATTCAAAATTTCCTCAGGAGAATAATCCTTGGGCGTTATTCCCAATGATACAGAAAACTCAGAGTTGGGTTCTGGGCTAAATGAAATTTTTGGCGAGATTCTAACCAAGAAACGCTTGATGTTCTCCATTACTTGCTCCAAATGGTTGCCAGTGGACTTCATGATTGTTTCGGCAAATCGGTTATAGAAATCATATTCACTTCTGCAATCATAGATGTCCATGTAGACGATTTTTAGCATAGGGTCGTCAATCTCGGAAATCACCTTTTTTATAAGAGAGGTCTTACCCATGCGTCTTGGAGATATAAGAATAACATTAACGCCATTTTCAAAGTCGAGCTTGATACGCTTGGTTTCTTCAATTCGGTCTGTAAAGTTATTGCCACCGACCGACATGCCATATACAAAAGCTTTCTCCATAATCTTTACTCCTTTCTCAATTAGATCACAAAGGTAATGAAAAAGAATGTGGTTCACAAGGTTGTGGACCACAAAGTTGTGAACTTGATTGAAAAATCTTATGGAGAATCCCGAGAAGACATGGAATGATATCCTTGCAAAGGAGATGCAAAAAGCGCCACCAGGACCAAGTCTTTTCGATTAGGGGGCTTACTTTTGGAAAATAATGCCCGAAGTCCTATTTTACGGGGCTTCGGGGAGGATATTTATGCTCTTTGGAGTTTTACCGGACAGCTGTGATATAGGAGGTAACGACAAATATGAAACGAACGTTGCACAACAGAAACCATCATCACCATCCTGCTCACTATCGGCGCAACGAGGCGCAAGCGCAGATAGTGGAAGCAAGCCGTGGGAACATCATGATTTCTTCTGCTATTCCATTTCCCCTGCGTCGATCCTCTTGATGACCTTGGCGGGGTTGCCTGCTGCGATGCAGTTTGAGGGAATGTCTTTCACCACCACGCTGCCCGCTCCGATGGTTACGTTGTCGCCGATGGTCACACCGGGCAGTATGGTTACGCTACCGCCCAACCAGCAGTTGTTGCCGATGGTCACGGGCTTAGCCCATTCCTGCCGCGAGTTTCGCTCAGTGGGGTCGGTGCTGTGGCATGCGGTGTAGATGCTCACGTTGGGACCGATGAAGCAGTTGTCGCCGATGGTTACCTTCGCCTCGTCGAGCACGGTGAAATTGAAGTTGGCAAAGAATCGCTTGCCCACCCGTATGTGTTTGCCGAAGTCGCAATGGAACGGTTGGTTGATAAACGTGTCCTCGTAGGCCTTTCCCAGGATCAGCCTGATCATCTTGTTGCGCTCAGCGTGATGGGTGGGTCGTATTTGGTTATACTCCCAGCAGCGGTCGTGGCAGGCGTACAGTTCTTTCACGAGGTCGGCGTCGGGCGCGTTGTAAACCATCCCGGCCTGTTGTTTTTCGTATTCAGTCATCGTTTTCGTGTTTTTGTTGTATGGATGGCGCCCCCTTCGGGCCATTATGGTTTGCTCCCTTATTGTGCAGAAGCCGCCATTCGGCTGCAAAGGTATATGTTTTGCTGCAAAAAATCCTTGCGCCATTAGCCTTTTGTTGACTTTGGCTGGTCGGTGTTTTGCCCTGATTCTCGCCATTTGTGCTTGCAAAAGTCGGGGGGGGGGGCTGTCGCCAGCGTTGGTGTGTAGCCGATGGCGAGCCATGGTTTCAGCGTCGTCGTTGGGTGCTCCAGGAATATGCGTGCAATCAAAATATTATACTTTTCCGGCATTTGAGGCCATTTTGCTCCGGAAGTTGTGGCTGTTTTGTTCCGGCATTTGTGACCATTTTGTTCCGGAAGTTGTGACCATTTTGTTCCGGCATTTGTGGAAAAACTGAAGGTGGGTTGGCGACGAGAGGTTGTGAAGGAACTTCGTCGCCCCTGTTTCTCTCACGGTTTTTTATGGCTCATCCGACATTTGGAGTGATTTGAAGTGCGCATCACATCTAATAGCTCTGGCCTCAGACGGCTTTCACAACGAATAGTTAATTTAGCCTCAGACGGCGTCGCTCGGCTCTGCCGCTTTCGTAGCGCCAGCGGAGAAAGCGAATTTTCGAATTTTTTCTAATTGCGTTAGCCAAATTAGTTCAAATTGGTAATCGTAAAACGATTATATCAATTCGCTTTCTATGTTAAAATC
>NZ_JAXVAE010000095.1:0-7708 GCF_037460745.1 Hallella sp.
AAGGTCGACAACTTAAACGGAAGGCACAAGTCGGCATATTTCGGATGGTTACGAACTACACACACACCGTCTTTCCTAAGCCGTTTTTAGACAAGAAAGGCCGAAACCCCTTCGTAGGGTTTCGGCCTTTCCAATATTTATCGTTCTGTTTCATTGCACCTTTTCTCGCCATGGCAAAGCCCAATCAAGCTCAGCTCTGCTCATCTGGCTTGGTGCGAAATCATCACTTCAGATCCGACCACTTGGGGGGATCTACTTTGTAGAGGTGCTTCACGAAGAAGTCGAAACGCTTGTGCTCGCCAAAGGCCTCGCCCATGGTGTGGCGGGCTCCAGGAATGACGATGAGGTCAAAGTCCTTACCAGCCTTCTCCAAAGCGTTGACCACCTGATAGGTGCTTGCAGGATCCACGTTGTTGTCGATCTCGCCAACAGCCAACATCAATGGGCGCTCCAACTTGTGGGCGTTGTAAACATTGCTGCACTCCACGTAGCTTGAGTCGACGGGCCATCCCATCCACTGCTCGTTCCACCAAATCTTGTCCATACGGTTGTCGTGGCATCCGCATGAGCTATAGGCGCACTTGTAGAAATCACCGTGGAACAACAGGGCGGTTGTCGATTCCTGTCCACCTGCCGACATGCCGTAGATACCCACGTTGTTGGCGTCCATGTAAGGATACTTGGCGGCAGCGGCCTTGATCCACTGAATGTGGTCGGGCAGTCCGGCGTCCTTCAGGTTCTTATAGCAGATCTCCTCAAACTTCTTGCCACGGTAGCTTGTGCCCATACCGTCGACCTGAACCACGATGAAGCCCAACTCGGCCAGAGCCGTGGCATTCCAGAAGAACGGGGTGAACGACTTGGGAACGTAAGCGTCGCCAGGTCCTGCATAAATGTATTCGATGATGGGATAAGTCTTCGACGGGTCGAAGTTGGTGGGACGGTAGATGAGTCCCCACATGTCGGTCTTTCCATCGCGACCCTTCGCCTTGAATATCTCAGGAGCCACCCAGCCATTGGCCTTCAGCTTCGAGATGTCGGCCGTCTCAAGCGTCTTCAGCAGCTTGCCGTCAACGGCGCTTCGCAACTCGGTTACAGGAGGCACATCGGTCTTGCTGTAAACATCTACCAGGTATTTGTAGTCGGGTGAGAACACGGCGTAGTGGTTGCCCTCAGCCGGGGTGAGACAGGTCATGTTCTTGCCGTCGAAGTCGATTCTATAATAATGTACGAGATAAGGATCCTCGTCCTTGTTGACGCCCGAAGCCGAGAAGTAAATAACGCGGTTGGCCTCATCCACATACTGCACCTTGCGCACAAACCAGTCGCCCTTGGTAATCTGGCGAGGCTGTGCCATGCGGCCCTTCTTGTCGGGGCGCACGTCATAGAGGTAGATGTGGTTCCAGTTGTCGCGCTCCGAGATCCAAAGCATCTGCTTGCTATCGTTGATAAACTGGCGCCACAGGCGATAATAATTGATGAACGTTTTGGCGCGCTCCTCCACAATGGTGCGGAATCCGCCCGTATTGGCATCCATGGCCAGCACCTGATAGAGTTTGTGCCCACGCTGGTTATACTCCATGGTCACCTCGCGGCTATCGGGCGACCACCAGAACCAGTTGAGCTCATACTGGTTTTCGATGGTGCGCGGGTCGCCTTCCACCTTCTTCACAGTCATGCCATCAATAAGGCTTCCCTTCGGATTCTTGGCCATTGCGGCCGAATCGGGAACCGTAAGGGTGAAGATCACAGGCCAGTGCTGCGGCAGTTCGTCGCCAGGCTTGGCATATTCCTGCTTGTGGAGATAAGGCTGCTCTTGGTCGGCGGGCGACGACTCTACATAGTAAACGTAACGCTTCTCAACCTTGTTGCGCTTGCAAACGAAGATCTTGCGTGAGTCGGGGCTCCAATAGATGTCGGAACTGTAGTAGCGGCCGATGGTTCCGTCTTGCGAGAGGGCGCGCTTCTTCGACCAGGGCTTGCCCACCTCGTGAACATATACGTTGTTGTTCTCAATCCACGCATCAAGCTTGCCGTCGGGCGAAGCCACCACACGTTGGTCCTGCTCGTCGTAGGTATCCATCCAGAAAGGCTCTTTATGGCGGAACGGATCGTTGTAGGTGCGCTGACCATTTGCGTTGCGACGCTCCTTCATGCCGAGCGCCTTCTTCATCTCCCTCTCAGAGTTGTAGGTCTTTGAGATACCCGACGTCACATCGTATGATATATAACGTCTTCCATCTTGTGTGTCGATGTAATAGTGCAACACTGAGGAAGAATCCTTCCATCCGATGTCGTGTGCCCAATGGGCAACGGTCTTTTGTTGGAACTTGCTTTGAAGACTGTAGGCCCGCTTGTAGTCGGCCGCCGTACCTTGGGCGCGTACGGCCGTGGCGGCGAGGGTCAATGCCGCCAGTCCAATCAATTTTAATTTCATAGTGATGTATTTAAAGTTAATGGAATAAACAGCTGGGAGGTCAAGCTCATCGGCCCGACTTGTAGCACAAAGCCGCACCAATGGCCGTGCAAAACTCCGAGTATTTAGGAATTATGAAATGCACATTGTAGAGCTTTTCCATCGCTGGGAACACCTTTTGGCATTGAGGCAGCAGCGTCAGGTTGCCGATGAGCACATACTTACGGATGCCCGTGTTGAGCGACGCGAGTATGCAGCTCGACCCAATGGTTTGCAGCACCGTGGTGATGATGCCCAGTGCCGTATCCTCGCGGGAGGCGTCGCTCTTGGCGTTTCCGAAGAGAGAGGCCGTGGCGTTCTTGGGAAGGCCGGGCAACGGACTGGGACTGATGTCGCCAATCTGCACGTCGATATTTGCCGAGTTGCCCTGCATGGCCAGGCTCACCACCTGCTTGATGTCGTCGGTTTGCAGCATGATGCGGCTCAGTCCGGCAAGCGTTCCACCGCCAAGGCCCAGTCCACCAATGTGGCGAATGTCGTCGCCGTCGCACTGCACAAGGCTCGTGCCCGTTCCCATCGACACCACGAGCATGCGGTTGATGCCCGTTTCGTAGCGCGCTCCCAAGCCATCGGCTATAAACTCCTCGGCCTTCTCCGTTGGCAAGCCATAGACGGGCGAGTTGATGTAGGCCGATCCCACGCCCGTGATCATCACGCGCTCAATGTCCTCCAGTCGTATTTTGTTGTCGTATAGATATTTTCCAAACGCTCCATAGAGGGATGTCACCGGGTCGGTGGCTTTGATGCGAATGGGCGACACCACATCGCCTTCCTTGTTGATTCCAACAATCTTGGTGGTGCTGATGCCCACATCTATTCCTATTACCATAAAGTGTGAGTTAATTGGGTTGGTTTTGCATGTTGGCTTTGCGCCTATCGGTAGATGTAATAGCTTCCGCCATCGCTTTCCGCATACTTGCGCAACAATTGTTGTATGTACTCGGCGTTCTCACGCACATGGCTCTCATCGCCGTCGTAACCATTGATAAGCACCATGAGGTGGGTGGTTTCGAGCGTGATCTTGGTGCGCTCATTGTCGGAGGTGGGCGTTCCCACGCCACCCTTCTCGTCGCGGTAGACGGGCAGTCCGGCAATGTTTATCATTCCACGGCCTATGCCCTCGTAAGGCTCTCCCTCACGCCCGATGCCGAGCGTCAGCGTGTCGCCCACCATCTTGTCGGCGTCGAATCCGCCAATACTGTACCCGTAGGCTATGCTGGCCAAGTTCACCAGGTCGACCAGTGTGTCGATTTGATAGAGCGCCTTGCCCTGCAACTGCCGGCGGATGAGCGCCTCCGAGGCGGGACGATAGCGCGAGGGGTCCTTGCCGCAGGCGCGGTAAACCCGACGTGTGGCGGCAATGCCCGAAAGCTCCTTTACCGTATCGGTGGTCAGGAAGCTCCGATAGCGCTCGCCCAGCGCCTCTATCTCCTCCCACAAAGCCGCGCAATAAGGCGTGTTTCTGACGGAGGCTTCCACACAAGCCCCCACGAAGGTAGGACAGGCTTGTTCGATATCTTGGCTTACTATGACATTCATGCGTTAATGATAGGATATTATATCCGCAAAGTTATATAAAAACCCATGAGCATGAAAGGAAAAAACGCTGAAAAGTTTCGTTAAATCACAAATTTGGACTAAAATGCCATTGATTGGAACATTTTCGTGAAGCCGTGGCAAGAAAAGATGCCGTGAAAAGGATGATATTGCGCGAGGAGCACGGGACGGAGGAACTTTACCACTTATGTTTTGAAAACATTCTTCGTGCCTTTGGCGTTTATTCGATTCTTTTTTTGTAAGTTTGTCGATGTTTTGATAGTCGTTGCTGTTGGCGAAAGGCCAACGACGCAATCATAAAATCATGGAAATGGACATAACTATTCAGATGAGGACACTCGTCGAGGAGCTCAACCGCGCTTCCGACGCATATTATAATGGTCGTGGAGAACTCATGACCGACTATGAGTGGGACGCGAAGTTCGACCAGTTGAAACAGTTGGAGAGCCAATCGGGCGTGGTGTTGCCCGATTCGCCCACCCACCGTGTGTCGGCCGACACCACGATCGGCAAGAAAGAGGAGCATGAGTTTTCGGCCCTCTCATTGGCGAAAACCAAGCAACCCGCCGACTTGGTGAAATGGGCAGAGGGCCGTCCCATTTGGATGTCGTGGAAGCTCGACGGCCTGACGTTGGTCGTTACCTACGACGAGGGGCAGCTCACCAAGGTGGTGACACGTGGCGACGGACACATCGGAACCAACATCACCCACCTGGCACAAGCCATCAACGGAATTCCCGCAACCATCCACGCCACGGGCCATGTGGTGGTGCGCGGCGAGGCCGTCATCTCGTATGAGGACTTTGAGCGGTTCAACTTGGAGAGCGACGAGGAGTATGCCAATCCCCGCAACCTGGCTTCGGGATCGCTCACCCTGAAGGATCCGCGCGAGGTGGCGCAACGCCATATCCGCTGGATACCGTTCACACTGGTCCACACCGACGAGGAAATACCCACGTGGGGAGCACGCATGGACTGGCTGACGAAGGCCGGACTGGGCGCCGTCGACCACGAACGCATCGACGATCCCACACTGGAGCATGTGGAGGCGGCCATCGAGCGCTGGACGGAGAAGGTAACCAAGCGCGAGAACCCCTACCCCGTCGACGGCCTGGTCATTGTTTACGACGATGCCGAATACGCCGCAACGGGTTCGGTGACGGGCCACCACGCCACACGCGCCGGCTACGCCTTTAAGTGGGCCGACGAGAGTGCAAGCACTGAGCTCGACCATGTGGAATGGAGCTGCGCCGCATCTACCATCTCGCCTGTGGCCGTGTTCCGCCCCGTGGAGCTCGAGGGCACCACGGTGAAACGCGCCTCACTCTGCAACATCAGCGAGTGTGAGCGCCTGGGAATGGGCGGAAAGGGAACGCTGCTGGAGGTTATCAAGGCCAACAAGATCATCCCGAAGGTCATCAAGGTGAAGCAAGCCGTGGGACCATTCAGCATCCCCGATCGGTGCCCCGTGTGCGGATCGCCCACACGGGTCGATGTGAGCCCAGCAAGCGGCACCAAGACCTTACATTGCACCCATGCCGCCTGCCCCGCCAAGCAACTGAGGAAGTTTGCGCGATTCGTGTCGAAGCAGGGTGTCAATGTCGACGGCATCTCCGAGCAGACCTTACAGAAGTTCATCAACTTAGGATGGATTCGCGACTATGCCGACATATTCGACCTGCCCACCCACGCAATGGAAATAGCCGCCTTGGAGGGCTTTGGCGTCAAGTCGGCCACCAACATTCGACAGTCGGTGGAGCGCGCTCGCAAGGTGGAGGCGCGCCGATTGTTGTACGCCTTGTCAATCCCCCTGTGCGGACAGGATGTTTGCAACCGCTTGCTGTCGGCCTATTCCCTCAACGATCTCATAGCCTTAGCCGAGGGAAACGTGCGCCCCACAGACCTCTTCACCCCATCGGCCGAGGAAACGCTGGCCATGATTCCAGGCATCGGCCCCGAGAAGGCCAAGTCGTTTGTGGCGTGGTTCGACCAGGAGGAGCATCGCTCCGTAATGGCTCGCCTGCTCAACGTGCTCACGGTGGAGCAAACGTCGACCGCCGCTACGGGCGAGAAGTGCAAGGGATTGGTGTTTGTCGTTACGGGCGATGTGCATCATTACAAGAACCGCAACGAGTTGAAGGCCTACATTGAGAGTCAGGGGGGAAAGGTGACGGGCTCGGTAAGCAAGTCGACCTCCTACCTTATCAATAACGATGTGACCTCCACCAGTAGCAAGAACCAGAAGGCCCATCAGTTTAACATACCCATTATCTCGGAAGACGAGTTTGTGGAACGGTTTGGATAACGGTCCTCCCCGCACGCCTGTTTATGCGTTTCGCATGGGCTTTTATTCCAAAATCAGGTTGTTATACACTTATTTTTCGTAACTTTGCACTCAGTATGAGAATAGACATTATTACCGTTTTGCCCGAGATGTTGGAGGGCTTCGTAAACGAGAGCATATTGGCCCGTGCCCAGAAGAAGGGCTTGGCAGAGATACATTTGCATAATCTGCGCGACTATACCAGCGATAAATGGCGTCGTGTGGACGACTATCCCTATGGTGGTTTTGCCGGCATGGTGATGCAGTGTGAGCCCATCGACCGCGCCATCAGCGCCTTGAAGGCCGAGCGCGACTACGACGACGTGATCTACGTGTCGCCCGATGGCGAGCGCTTCGACCAGAAGATTGCCAACGGCATGAGCCTGCAGAAGAACCTCATCATCCTTTGCGGCCACTACAAGGGTATCGACCAGCGTATCAGGGAGCACCTCATCACCCGCGAGATCAGTGTGGGCGACTATGTGCTGACGGGGGGCGAGCTGGCTGCCGCCTGCATCGCCGACGCCGTGGTCCGACTGGTTCCGGGTGTGATAAGCGACGACCAGAGCGCCCTTTCCGACTGTTTCCAAGACGATTTGCTGGCGGCGCCCATCTACACGCGCCCCGCAGAGTACAAGGGTTGGCGCGTGCCCGACATCTTGCTTTCGGGCAACGAGGCCAAGATTAAGCAGTGGGAGATGGACCAAGCCATGGAGCGCACCAAGCGTTTGCGCCCCGACCTGCTGAAGAAATAACTGAAGCTGACACCTGTTTCGGCAGATAAGAATCATCCATACGTTGGGTTCTTATCTGCCGAAATTCGTTTTAGGGCCTCAACGCTCACTCATGCAAACTATTTACAAGGCTCCCGCTTTAGCCGCCTAAGAGGCAGAAATCATTGTGGCTCACATTCCAATTTTCGCAACAACCTATATTGAAATCTACACATTTGTTTTCCATCACAGAAATATTTGGCGCAAATATGCGACTCTTAGCATATTTTCGTAATCGTCTAACATTCAACTACTTACAGGCAAAGTTCCTTGTTCAATATTCCACATTTAACATTCCACATCATAAAACATGCCTAATCGAGGTGCGGAAGACGCCCATCGGCACTGCGAAAGACGCCAAACGGTGGCTCGTTTAGGCATGTTTTGCAACTCGAAAAATGCCTAAACGCAAATTCATGGTTCGTTCGCGCCAGTAAGATTCCACAAAAATGGCAATTTCGCTCACTGGTTTGAGCAAAATCCCGACACAACTTTTTAACCAAAAATCACAACTCCTTCCTTTCCGGTAACTATTCAGCGAAAGGGCATGGCGGGGTATCAAGCCTCAAATAAGGCTTG